>CALGCU010000118.1 GCA_937886455.1 uncultured Bacteroidales bacterium
CGGCTATTGTCGCCGGATTCCTTATCTCGTTCTTCGGCGGATCCAACTTCCTTATCGGAGGTCCTACCGGAGCGTTCATCGTGATTGTGGCGGGTATCGTCGGCCAGTACGGCATGCAGGGCCTCATCATCGCGACCATCATGGCCGGTGTGTTCCTTGTGCTCATGGGTGTGTTCAAGATGGGTGTTATCTTCAAGTTCATCCCATATCCTATCGTGGTAGGTTTCACCAGCGGTATCGCCCTTACTATCTTCTCGACTCAGATGAAGGACTTCTTCGGCCTTCCTCTTGACCTTCAGGTGCCTGCCGGATTCATTCCGCAGTGGGGCTGCTATTTCCAGAATCTCGGCAGCATCAACTGGATGGAGTTTGCAATGAGTTTGGGATGTCTTGTCATCTGCTTTGCCTGGGGAAAGGTGACCAAGAAGATTCCAGGATCTCTTATAGCATTGATTTTCGGTACCCTTGTTTCAGTTTTGCTGAGTAAGTTTGCCGGTGTAGAGTTTGCAACCATCGGTTCCAAGTTCCCTGAACTTGCAAACGGATTGCCGATGCCTAAGCCGGTTGCTCCTGAATTTGACTTCGAGACAATCAAGGGACTTGTTTCTCCTGCGTTCACAATAGCCATTCTTTGTGCCATCGAGTCGCTTCTAGCTGCAATGGTTGCAGATGGTGTTACAGGAAAGAGACATGACTCCAATACCGAACTTATAGGTCAGGGTGTTGCAAATATCGTTGTTCCGTTCTTCGGTGGTATTCCAGCCACAGGAGCCATTGCCCGTACAATGACCAACATCAACAATGGAGGAAAAACACCGGTGGCCGGTATTATTCATGCAATAGTTTTGCTTCTCATTTTGTTGTGTTTAGGACAATTGGTAGGCTTTATTCCTATGTCATGCTTAGCCGGTGTGCTCATTGTGGTGTCATACAACATGAGTGGTTGGCGTTCATTCGTTGGATTAGCTAAAAATCCGAAGTCTGACTTTGCAGTGCTAATCACCACCTTTATCCTCACCGTGATATTTGACCTCACCATAGCCATTGAAGTGGGACTTCTTTTAGCAGTAGTATTGTTTATCAAACGTACCAACGACTCCACTGTTATTCGTTCATTCCACCATGAGATTGACCCATCCAGTGACACCGACTTTGATACACACGAAGAAAAACTTCACATACCCGAACGTGTAGAAGTATATGAGATAGACGGTCCATACTTCTTTGGAATTGCCAATAAGTTTGACGAAGTAATGATGCACACAGGAGGTAACAGTAAAGTGCGTATCATACGTATGCGTAAAGTGTCATTTATAGACTCGACCGGTATTCACAACTTAGAGTTATTGTGTCAGCAATCACAACGCGAAGGCATACAGGTTGTGCTCTCCGGCGTGAATGAAAACGTGCATGCAACACTTGAGAAAGCAGGTGTAATAGACCTATTAGGCAAAGAAAATGTGTGTCGCCACATCAATATCGCACTAGAACGGGCTCGTCATTTGGCAGAGGCCTAATGCTCAATAGTCAGTGTAAGTTTTCCAAGGAAAGCACCACTTTTACCCGCTTGCACTACAGGAACAGAGTCGCCAAGAACATTGGCGACTTTTTTTTGCATATAAGCATGCGTATGTCCGCCGATAACAGCATCTATATACCGCGACTGTTGCGCCAACAAGACATCAGAAGGGAGGCTTTCATCTTTGTATTCCGCACCAAGATGAGAAAGACAAATGACCACGTCACAACGTTCTTCCTCCTTTAATCTTTGAGCGATCAGATTGACCGCCGCGTATGGTTCTTTATATATAATTCCCTCAAAATTTTTATCATAAATAAGCCCATCAGGATTGACACCCACACCGGTTACCCCTATTTTCAAGCCATTCTTACGGACAATGACATAGGGTTTTACTATGTTGCGCAAAGGGGTGTTAGAGACATCATAATTACAACAAACCACAGCGAAGCGAGCCTGTGAGAGGACAGCAGCCAAGGTATCCACTCCATAATCAAACTCATGATTACCCAAGGTCACAACATCATATTGCATTTTATTCAAAGCCTCCACTTCTACTCGTCCATGATAAAAATTATAGTAGGGAGTGCCTTGAGAAAAATCACCCGCATCAACCAATAGGGTAGCACCTTGTTGGCGGCGCAGACTATCCACCAACACATACCGACGAGCATATCCTGCTTTATTACCATTCTTAGCACCGGGAGACAATGGTTCCACCTGACTGTGGGTGTCATTGGTATGAAGCACAAGAAGGGTTTTCGGAGTCTGTTGCGCACACGCGAATAAAAGTATTGCCAAGCAAGGGAGAATGATTTTAGACTTCATAGTAGCTGTGTATTAAATATCCTATGTGACAAAAGTACACATTTCTCCTCAAATCAACAAGTGGCTCCAGATATGAATAGATTGGAGTGGGTGCTACACTATGGTTTGCTTCTTGAGGGGCAGAGCATTTTGCCACATATATTGTGGCGGACACGGCAGAAGTAGTATTTTGAAAACAAAAAGAAGAGAGATAATCAAATCATCTCTCTTCCTTGTGAACCCGGCGGGATTCTAACCCACGACCTTCAGAACCGGAATCTGACGTTCTATACAGCTGAACTACGGGTCCTCTATAAAGCACCTACCTATCATCTAAAATCTAATTGGTGAGTGAGTACACCGTCAATTAGCGAAAGGTAATTACGCACTTGCAAAAGTACAAAAAAAGTGCGGTACGACAAGTGCCAATCTAATCTCTTCTACCAAGTGCAATAAATATGTAGTAAAGCAATGTTGCCAACGATCCCAATGCGGCAACCACATAAGTGTATGCTGCCGATTTAAGTGCGTCTTTGGCTTGTTCTTGTGTTTGGTAGGATGTGATGCCTGCGCTATCTAACCACACTAATGCACGTCGGCTTGCATTGATTTCCACCGGCAGCGTAACAAAACTAAACAGAGTGGTAGTGGCAAACAAGATAATACCCACCCAAAGTAATTGAGGGAATGAATTGACAAAGATAATACCAGCAAGGAGCACCCATTGCACCCAAGTAGAGGCAAATTGTACAACAGGCACCAGGGCTGTACGCATTTTCAATGGAGCATAGGCATAAGCGTGTTGCACCGCATGGCCACACTCATGAGCCGCCACAGCAGCAGCCGCTATACTACAAGAATGATAGACACCTTCACTCAAGTTCACAGTTTTAGTAGCCGGATTGTAATGGTCAGTGAGGTGACCACTTGTAGAAGTAACCTTTACATCATAAATACCACTATCTCTCAGCATTTTTTCTGCCACTTCACGTCCGGTCATGCCGTTAGCAATTGGAATACGTGAATACTTTTTAAATTTTGATTGCAAGCGTGCAGAGACCAGCCAACTTGCCAACATCACTCCAATAAATATAATCCAATACATAAGCGTTGTTATTAATTTTTCAGTTTATTTGTTTTACTATGTTTCAATTTATATGTGGGTTTGCATACAAATTGCTTGCCAAAAACAAAAGTCTGCCATTGCGACAGACTTTTTTAGAAGTATCTATTCACCGTTTGGGTGTTGTATCTAACAATTTTATGCTTATCTTACGATGGTTTGTGTTCTATCCGGTCCTACCGATACAATCACAATAGGTGTTTCCAATTCCTTTTCCAAGAACTCTATATAAGCACGGAACTCAGCAGGGAATTGCTCTTCAGATGTAAGCTTAGTCATATCAGTTTGCCATCCTTTCAGTTCAGTGTAAACAGGTTCAATATTACCTGTGATGTCATAGGGGAATTCTCTCACAACTTGTCCATCTTGCATTTTATAGGCTGTACATGCCTTGATAGTGGCGAATTGGTCAAGAACATCACTTTTCATCATAATCAATTTATTGACTCCATTGATCATGATAGCATATTTCAAAGCCACTAAGTCAATCCATCCACAACGACGTTCACGACCGGTGACTGCACCATATTCATGTCCTAAGTCACGAATCAATTTGCCGGTTTCATCGAACAATTCAGTTGGGAAAGGACCACTACCTACCCTTGTGCAATAGGCTTTAAAGATGCCATATACATCTCCCATATTTCTGGGAGCCACGCCCAATCCGGTACATGCACCGGCACAAACGGTGTTAGAAGAAGTCACGAAAGGATAAGATCCAAAGTCCACATCCAGCATAGTGCCTTGCGCACCTTCGGCGAGAACTTTTTTACCATTCTTCAAAGCTGTGTTAATATAGTGTTCACTATCTATCAATTGGAAGCGACGCAGATATTCCACCCCTTTAAGCCATTCCTCTTCAATTCCTTCAAGATTATAGTCACAGTGATAAGCGTCCAGAATATCCGTGTGTCGTTTTTTGGCTTGGGCGTATTTTGTATCAAAGTCAGACAGGATATCACCTACTCTCAATCCATTTCTACTGATTTTATCAGTGTAGGTTGGCCCGATGCCCTTTCCAGTTGTACCAATTTTTGAATCGCCTTTCATTTTTTCATAAGCCGCATCCAAGAATCTGTGTGTAGGCATAATAAGGTGTGCTTTCTTTGATATGAACAATCTTGACGTGAGATCCACTCCCGTTTCTTCCAATGCTTGAGCTTCAGCTTTGAAGAGTGCCGGATCGAGCACTACACCATTACCAATGATATTTACCTTGTTTCCTTGGAACACTCCAGAAGGAATAGATCTTAGCACTACTTTTTTGCCATCAAACTCTAAGGTGTGTCCTGCATTTGGTCCACCTTGAAAGCGGCACACCATTTCATAATGCGGGGTTAATACATCCACCACCTTGCCTTTACCTTCATCTCCCCATTGTAGTCCTAACAACACATCTACTTTTTCCATGTCTATCGTTATTTGTATTATTTAATTTGTTTACATCTTTTGCATTTTCCATACAAGATTAGTGTTGCCACTTCCGTACGGAAGTTCTTTGTTTGCCAGGTTCTCAACATGTTTATTAAGCCTTGATCCTGCAGATTTGTAATCCTTCCACACTTTCTGCATATAATATGGTGGTGAGGTTTGAGTGTTGCCCTTTCATAGTAAGCCGTTTGATTGTCCAGCACTATTCTTGTAACGAGGTGAGAGTCTAACAAGAGTTGCAGATTATTGTAAATAGTTGCCTTGCTCACTCTACATTCTGTTTTAAGAAATGTGTATAGCATCTCCACATCGTAGTGTCCTTCATTGCTATACAGACAATTGAGTATAGCAAATCGCTCGGGTGTTTTCTTCAGTTTTTTATATTGAAGATATTCCTCAAACTTTTGACATGCTTCTTCTATGGGCAATACTTCTTTCATGATACTAAAATCTGCACAAAGGTAATCTTTTTTAATCTATCTATCAAATTGACAGGCATGTATTTTTTTATTTATGTATCTGACATAAAAAAAAGCAGGCCACTATGAAGTAGCCTGCTTATGTGTTTTGTAGTTGATTCTTATTTTACAACAGCACCAAGAACGTTGTATTTCACACCATTTTTGATGATGTAGATAACTCCGTTTTCGATTACTTTTTGTGCTTTTTCAGCTTCAACAGTAGCATCTTCCAAAGCAGAACCAGTAGAACCACCGACAACAACTTTAGTCAAGACATAACCACCAGCAGTTTCGCGGATAGTTACAGTAGTACCAGTAGCCATTACAGTAAGGTCAGCATATACAGTTTCTTCGCCAGAAACTTTAGGTTCAAATGTAGTAGTACCAGATTGGAATGTGCAACCGGTGAAAGCAGTTCCTTTGTCACCATCTACGAAAGCAGCACCAGTAGAACCTTTAGAACCAACAGTAAGAGTGATAGTAGTACCAGGAGTTACGTTGTTGAAGATGATGTCACGTTGGTTACCATCAGCTTGGATTTTGTTAGGATAAACTTTGTAAGCTGTTTTTTCTGCAGAGTTTTTGTAAGCAAACACGATGTTAGGAAGTTGAGCAACTGTCATGTTTACAGTTTCACCAGCAGTGTTTTTAACAACTACATACTTTTCGTCTGCACTTTTAGTACCATTAGTTACTGTGATATCAGCCTCAGTGATATTCATAGTAGAGAGGTCGTAAGTTTGTGCACTTACAGCGATAGTTGCGAAAAGAGCAACTGCAAAAGAGAAAATTTTCTTCATACTTAAATTGTTTTATAGTTAATAATGTTAATTGTGTCAAGTTAGACGTTGCGAAATTATATGTTTCTTTCGGAATACCGAAATAGTTTTTGACAGAAAATGTGTAAAAATACTCATTTTAACTATTGTTAGTCTTATTTTGCGTGTAAATAAACACCAAAGCACGTTCAAAAAAAATTATTATATGTGCTTTGGTGTTTTAGGGTTTAGCATTTTAGTGTTATATCTACCTTATTCCTCTGCCATTGGATCTTTTCCGTTGTAGATTATATTTTTACACTTTTTGATATCAAATTCATATCCTGAGCGTGCTCGGATGGTACATCCGGTAAAGTCAAAGTTTTCAGCATATTTTAGTTTGAGTCCGTTCTTCACTTGTAGAATAGTGATGTCTTCAAACTTCATATCACGCACGGGTTTTCCCTTAATTCCGGTTGCTTCCACCGCAGTTTTTGCTCCAACGCAAGTAATATTTTTGAACGTGAAATTACTCCAATCCGGGAAGAATGCATTTTTGTTATCGGCATCAGTGGCGCTCACCCCTGCTCCGCGGTCGGCATAACCAGATTCAAAGAAAATAACTGATTTTTTAATGTTTTTCATAACAATGTCGGAACAGTATATATCTTCACACCATCCTCCACGTCCGGGAGCAGATTTCATACGCAAGCCTATGTCTGTTCCATCAAAGATACAATTGCGAACAATGAGGCGTTGCATACCACCAGAAAATTCAGAACCAATTACAAATCCTCCGTGTGCGTGGTACACAGTGTCGTTCATGATAAGGAAATCTCTTTGAGGTCCGGCATCAACACCTTTTTGTGCTACTCCACCTTTCATACAGATACCATCATCACCACATGAGATATTACAATTTACTATGAGAGCCACTTGCACGTTACCCGGGTCGATGGCATCACCATTTTGTGCCCAATGCGGGCAGCGCACTGTCACGCCATCAATAATAAGGTTTTGAATGCGTGTAGGCACGAAGTGGAATTTGGGAGAGTTAAGCAATTTAACCCCTTCCACCAGCACGTTTTTAGAATCGGTGATATTAACGAGATGAGGTCTCATTTTTTCTTGGATAATGGCGTCTTTTGCGATGTTTGGTACATTGTACTCACTGTGCAGGTTGAATGGATACCAGATTTTCTTTGTTTTGTCGGTAGGTATGACCACCCCACCCATAGCGAGCAGTTCATTCCATTGATTTTCATCTACCTTTTCAGACTTAACAGGTCTCCAATAGATACCTTGCCCATCAATTGTTCCACGTCCTGTGATAGCTACGTTTTCCACTTTACTTGCTCTGATGAGCGCATAGCATTTCTTACTTCCATCACGCAAAGAATCGTTCTTTTGCACATACAATTCTTTGTTTGGTGTGAATCGTATAATGGCGTTAGCAGTGACATGCAGGTCAATATTACTTCTGAGCTGGATAGGTCCGGTGAGCCACACACCTTCGGGTACAATGAGGTGTCCTCCACCTTGTTTTTGCAAGTGTTTAATCGCTTTAGCAAAAGCCTCAGTACAAAGCGTTTCACCACCTCCCACTGCTCCAAAATCAGTGAGTGTGACAGTATAATCCGGGATAATCACCGGTTGTACACGTTCTATTTCAAAGGGCAGATTCGTGTAATAAGCGTCATACTTTGATTGTGCAAAACCATAGATTTGCATTAAGAAGCATGCAGATAATAATAAGATTGTACGTTTCATTTTATTAGCGTTAATTGTTTATATATCTTAATATGTATTTTTTATTTAATACAAATGTTGCACCAAACTATTCAGATAGACTTCCACATTGGTGTATTCTTGTGAGAGGGTGTATTCTTTTCCATCCCATACATTGTTTGGATTGAGGCCATTAGCAGTTTCCCACTCATCAGGCATTCCGTCTTTATCTGTGTCTGTCGGTGGTGTTGTGGAGTTGTATTGTGGCCATCCTCCCACATCTTTTTGTGAGTCAATGAGTCCTTTTGTACTACCATTAGATCCCGTATAGGTGTAGGTAGCATTACGCACTTCATCCACAATGCGTTTATCCACATCATCTCTCACTAAGGAACATCCAGCTTTATCGAGCGTAGTAGTATAGGCTTCTTGTGCAGTTTGCGTTTGCGTCATCAGGGTGAGTCCCTCTGTCCATGGCGTGAGTGATTTCACTTCATCCGTTTGCACAGTGGAGCCTTTCCAGTTGTCATTGGTCACAGTTTCAGAGCCATGCATATGGTTTCCATTCAAATAGAATTTTCCAGGGAAGAATGTACCCAATTTAGAGCAAGAGGAGCATGAAACTGTGGGATCAAGCAGTCTTGTTTTTTTGGATGAAGACGTAGCCGGGCCGGGTTTATAGTAGTTGTTCACCATATTGATAAGGCGTGGTTGTCCAGCACCTTCTCCGCCATAAGTAGAATTCCCTCCCCAGTTATAGACCACATTATTCACATAGTCAATGGGTCCAAAGCACTTATTGTCCACATAGGAATGGTCAAAGCGTGGATTTCGACTGTCATGATGTGCGAGGAGGTTGTGATGGAAGGTGGCATTTTTTCCACCCCAGATGCCTCCATATCCGTGTCTTCCTTTTCCGTGAGTAGAATTTCGCAGGCTTTCAGAGACAATGCAATACTGCATTGTAAAGTTGGTGTTTCCGTAACAGGAGACACACTCGTCAGTGGACCATGAGAAAGAACAATGGTCAATCATCACATCCCTTTTCTCTGTGCATGTGAGTGCATCACCTTCTTCTCCAGCCTCATCTCCCATGCGGAAACGCACAAAACGTATGATGACATTTGATGCTTTTATCACAACCGGGTGTCCTGCGATGCATATTCCATCTCCCGGTGCAGTTTGTCCGGCAATGGTAACAGCCCCTTCGGTAATATCCAACTGTCTTTTGAGTTGAATCACCCCTGAGACGTCAAAGACAACTATTTTTTTACCCGGAGTTTTAAGTATGTAACGCAGTGAGCCTGAGTCGTTCGGGTCATCAGATAGTGATGTGACATGATAAACAAGTCCGCCACGTCCTCCGGTAGCATACATACCTCCACCTTGCGCACCCGGGAAAGTAGGCACGTTTGCGGTAGGAGCAGGAGGAGTTGGAGGTTGCACATGCGGTTCACATGCCATCATAAACATAGCGACAAAACCAATACAAAGGGAGGTTCTCCAAGACATATATTTAGGGTTGTATAGATTAGTTATAAAAATGTTTTATTAAAAAGATATTCTGCCGGTGGGTACCACCATCATTTGATAAAAAGAAATAATAGGACCGCCTCTTAGCATAAGAAGCAGTCCTATTGTATAATGTATCAATTAATATCCGTAGTCATTCCAAAGCGTACCGTTTGATGCATTTACATTTACATCAAAGATAGGCCAATAGTGACGTTTGTCAACATTTACATCCGGAGAATACAAATAGTAGTTTTCCGGGTTGAGGTAACGTTCACCATCCTTTTCGTAGATAGATTTGCGTATCCATCCCTGTGTTTTGTCATAATTAGCAGGAGTGACATCACCCTTATTGAATCCAATCCATTGGTCAAATACATAAGCCGGAGAGCCATCTTGCGTGAGTCCTTCCACTTTCTTATAGGTGAAATAAACAGAGTCCATACGTCCTTCAAATTCACCGGTACCTGCATCCAAAGCCGCCAAACGTTCCGTAGTGAGTTTGAGTTGCGAACCGAGCTTATCCTGCTTTTCGATTAGGTGATTATAACGGGTCTCATTCTTTATCATTGCCTTATTCACAAACACATCGTTATCATCATGATTACCTGAT
>CALGCU010000119.1 GCA_937886455.1 uncultured Bacteroidales bacterium
CCACAAAACGCCAACAAGCATTCCTGCTGGCCAACTCTTTACGACGTGATTCAAATTCATCATCTAATGTAGGAAGCTTTTGCCAAAATTCCTCCTCTGTACCCTCTAACACATCCTCAGGAATAAACAAATGAGCCTCTACATCAGATTGCTCCACTTTATAACCGGCTTCGCGTGCCAGAATCACCAACTTACGCATAACATCTTTTCCACTCAAATCCACGCGAGGATCGGGCTCTGAAAATCCGGCTTCTTGGGCCATACGAATTGCCTTACTCAGCGACACATCTTCGCTAATCGTATTAAATATGTAGTTCAAAGTTCCGGACAGAACTGCTGAAATACGCTCTATCACATCACCTGAATTTATCAAACTATTAATAGTGTTAATCACAGGAAGACCGGCTCCCACATTGGTTTCAAACAAAAATTTAACACCATTAACACGCGCCAACTCCTTTAACTGAGCATAATCACCATAATCAGACGATGCTGCTATCTTATTAGCCGCTACTACAGAAATATTATGCTCCAAGAAGATACGATATAAAGAGGCAATATCTTGATTGGCTGTACAATCCACCACTACTGAGTTAAATATATTCATACCCACTATCTCATCTGAAAGACGTGTAGGAGAGGAAGGCAATCCATGTTGGCGTAAATCACTTAAGCAGGTATCCAAATTTAACCCATCACTATTAGTCAACATAAATTTGGAAGAAGCCACACCCACAACATTGATCTTCAAGCGTTTAGTCGCCATTAAACGATCATGCTGATGACGCAATTGCTCTATCAAATGACTACCAACAGTCCCCACACCAATCACAAAGAGATTAAGAACCTGATACTCAGACAAGAAGAAAGAATCATGAATAACATTCAAGGCTTTACGCAAGTGCTCCTTCTTGATAACAAATGAAATATTGATTTCCTGAGCACCCTGAGCACAGGCCACAACATTAATACCATTACGACCCAACGTGCCAAATAACTTACCGGCAATACCAGGAGTATGTTGCATAGTACCACCCACCACAGCCACTGTAGCAAGGCCTTGTTCAGCAAATATATTACTGATTTCACCCAAAGTTATCTCGTTCGCAAACTCCTTGCGTAACACGGCAACAGCGCGATCTGCATCTTGAGGATCAAGACCAATAGAGGTATTATTCTCGGAAGATGCTTGCGACACCAAAAACACACTGATACCATCCTTCGCTAATGCACGAAATATACGATAATTCACACCAATAATACCCACCATACCAAGCCCTTGAACCGTGAGTAAGGCCATATCATTCACACTGGAAATACCCCTAATAGGACGTTCAGGGTCAGGATTGCCTTCCACTGTAATATAAGTTCCCTTCGCTGAAGAATTAAAAGTATTCTTAATCCGAATTGGAATGTTCTTATGATAAACCGGAAATATAGTAGGAGGATAAATCACTTTCGCACCAAAGTTACACAACTCCATAGCCTCTATAAAACTCAGTCGTTCAATAGTATAAGCCGTATCCACAATGCGAGGATCTGCGGTCATAAAACCATCCACATCAGTCCAAATCTCCAAACACGATGCATTCAAAGCGGCGGCAATTACAGAAGCTGTGTAATCGGAACCACCCCTACCCAAGTTAGTGATATTACCAGTAGTCTTATCCTTAGAAATAAATCCACCTACCACGGCAACATGAGGAGCTTTCTCGCCCAATTGCTCCTTGATTAGAGCATTAGTCTGAGAAAAGTCCAATATATGTTTACCATAATGCCATTCGGTACGCATAAAATTGCGAGAATCATAATGAACTGCACCCTCTATAGCACAAGCTACAATCAACGAAGAACAATGCTCACCATAACTAACAATAGTATCAACTATCTTTTCGGAAGCATCCTTAATCAAGTACACACCTCGCAATATATTAGAAAGGTCGGTAAATTGCTCCTTCAATTCACGTTTAAGCACAGCTAGTCGAGACTCACTAACCAAGCGTTCAGCCATCTCATAATGCCTGTCACACAAAGAATTAAACTCACTCTCATACACCTCACTACTTTCGGTTGCCGCCATACGAGCCATTGCATACAATTGGTCAGTCACACCCGAAAAAGCAGACACAACAACAATACAATCCTCCGATTGGCTGAGCACTATCTCACGCACATGTTGCAAACCATCAAGGCTACCAACCGAAGTTCCTCCAAATTTTAATACTTTCATCTATTTTCTGTTTATCTACGCAAAGATAGTGAAAACCGAAAGCAGAACAAAATAAAATTCATTTTATTTTTTATGCTGAGGTGCATCCTATCTTATCAAAAGATAGTGAAAACCGAAAGCAGAACAAAACAAGTGCAAGGTGAATGCAGAAAAGCAAGTTCACTTGATTTTATGCTGAGCCGAAGCCTTGATTATTTAAAATAAATTTATTTATTTTTTATGCTGAGGTGAAGCCTATCTTATCAAAAGATAACGCAAACTTCACCAACTACCAATCACACAAAACATGCACTTATGATTTAATGCCTGATTTTGGC
>CALGCU010000120.1 GCA_937886455.1 uncultured Bacteroidales bacterium
TATGAAAAAAGTCCTACTGAATGGAAATATGAAGGCGATAAACCCTGTTTAATCGACTTCTATGCTTCATGGTGTGGACCTTGCAAACGATTGGCACCGGTATTGGAGGAATTGGCACAACAATATGAGGGCGAAATATATATCTACAAAATAAACACAGAAACAGAACGTGAATTAGCTGCTGCATTTGGAATTCGCAGTATCCCCACCTTGCTGTTCTGTCCCATGAAGAGTCGCCCACAAATTGCACAGGGTGCACTACCCAAAGATGTACTGCAAAAGGTGATTGATGAAGTTCTTTTAGGAAAAAAAGTGGTAGAAGAATAATGAAAGTAATGAAAATAATTTTTGCCACACACAACCAACATAAATTGGACGAAGTGCGTGACATCATAGCACGTGAATTGCCTGCTGATAGTGGTATTGAGATATGTGGATTACACGACATAGGATGTGATGAAGACATACCCGAAACGGGAAACACCTTAATGGAAAATGCTCTTCAAAAAGCCCAATACGTCCATGAACACTACGGATGCACATGCTTTGCTGATGACACCGGATTGGAAATTGAGGTATTACATGGTCAACCCGGAGTGTATTCGGCACGGTATGCAGGAGAACCACAAAACCCTGCAAAAAACCGAGAAAAAGTCTTACGCCTAATGCAAGGAATGAAACAAAGAACGGCTTGTTTTCGCACCGTTATAGCCTTTATTCATGACGGAAAAACCCACTATTTTGAGGGACGCATAGATGGGGAAATCACCACAGAAGAATTTGGCAAACAAGGTTTTGGATATGACCCTATATTCCAACCGAATGGGTATGAACAAACCTTTGCACAACTACAACCTGAAGTTAAAAACACGATTAGCCATAGAGCATTGGCCATGCAACAGTTTATAACATTCCTAAGGGGATTTCTATAAATTGCCTCGCAAGTGATTTATGAGTTTTAATAGAGAAGATTTTTGTTTTTCCGGAAAGAGCATAGCAAACTATAGGATGGAAAGACGAAAAGACTTCGCTAAAAAAATATAAACAAAAGGTCAAACGCCAAATGATTGGGACGAAATGAAACGAAATAACTTACTCTGCTTACTAATCACACTATTACTCTTACCAACTACGGGAAACATCTCCGCCAAGTTGGCAATGGGAGAATGGAGAACACATTTCTCTTATAATGACATCTACAGAATCACACAGTCACCCAACAAAGTATATGCTGTGAGCAATGGCGCCTTGTTCTCTGTAACAAAGCAAGAGGGAGAAATTGAGTTTTACAGTAAACTCACTGGACTGAGTGACGCCGCTGTTTCTCTGATACACTATTCTCCGCAACATCAATGCCTACTCATCATCTATGAAAATAGCAACATGGACATCATGTATGCTGACAAGATTGTTAATATGCCCGACTTGTATAACAAGCAAATGACTTCGGGCAAAAGAGTAAACGCAATTCATGTTGAAGGTGACAGAGCTTATTTGGCATGTGACTTTGGTGTACTGATAGTAAATATAGCTAAAAATGAAATAGCTGAAACTTGTTATATTGGCGAAAACGCCTCCCCAATCAGAGTAATTGATTTGACTGTATATCAAGACTCTATTTATGCGATAACCGACTCAACCCTGTACGTTGCCGACCTCAAAAATCCGAATATTGTAAATTATGAATTCTGGAGCCAAGAAAATAAACTGCCTACACAAGGAGTTTTAAATGAGGTGACGTGCTTCCGAGATGACTTGATATTAATGCAAAACAATCGTATCTACCGACGTGACTCCACATTTAAGTGGCACCCGGTGGAAAATGCTTATCAATTTCATGCTATCTCTGTGTCTGAAGACAAACTGTTTGCTTTCACGCCGGATTATGTGTATGAATTAGACCACAACTATCAAACAAAAATTTTGCCTTTAGGAAAAGTTTACGAGGTTATGCCTGACCCACAAACAGGGCTTTGGTGGATGAGTGGCGTGGACAGAGGGGTACTGGAATATAATCCCACTGACATGACCATGAACAGTTACAAACCAACTGGACCGGCTGTAAACATCCCCTATAGAATGACCTTCTCTCAAGGACGATTGTTTGTTCTACAAGGAGGACGCTGGAAGTCACAATACAGCAGAGCCGGACACATAATGATTTATGAAGACGGTGAGTGGTTCAACATCTTAGATAAGGACTTACCTATTGTGGCTGATCTATATTCCCCGATGGACTTTATGAGTGTGGCGGTTGACCCAACTGACAAACAGCATTTCTTTGTAACTTCTTATGGAATGGGGCTGTATGAGTTTAAGGAAGATAAACTCTACAAACATCACACATTTGAAAATAGCGCCATACCCACCATATTCCCATCAGCCATACCAAGCGTGAAATACAGATATATGCGCACAGATGGACTGGCGTATGATCCACAAGGCAATTTATGGGTAGTAAGTGCCGAAGTGCAAAATGGTCTCAACGTATTGGCTAAGAACGGACAATGGTATGAATTGGGTTATAAAAATGTACTCAACCACACTACTCTGGGAGCAATCTTAATACCTAATACAAAAGAAACTAATCGCAAATGGATTATGTCACATCGAGTTTCCTATGGCATCATCTTTTATGACGATAATTCAACTCCCTACGATAAAAGCGATGACAAAGCACACCTACAATCAAGTTTTGTAGATCAGGATGGCAACACCATCAATCCTACTGAATACTATTGCATGGCAGTGGATAATGATGGAATTGTATGGGTAGGAACAAACGAAGGTCCTTTGGTATTCCCTAATCCGGGAAAAACATTTGGTACCAATCAATGTACACGTATCAAAATACCAAGAAATGATGGAACGAATGCTGCCGACTTTTTACTGACCAATGAACAAATCAATGCCATCATGATTGATGGGGCAAATAGAAAATGGATTGGAACTGTTGCTTCTGGACTCTACCTAATGTCACCGGATGGAAAAACTACCTTAGCACATTTCACAACACAAAATAGTCCGCTGTTGTCTAATCAAATCCTCTCACTCGCAATGAATCCGGCTACAGGGGAAGTGTTTGTAGGAACTGGAGCGGGACTTATGTCCTACCAAAGCGATGCGGCAGACGGAGAAAATAACCTACTGAACATAACGGCTTACCCTAACCCGGTACGTCAGGACTTTCAGGGGGTTATCACCATCAAAGGACTGATGGAAAACACCATCGTCAAAATCACAGACCTTGCGGGAAATGTACTGTGTGACACACGCTCCAATGGAGGACTGGCCACATGGGATGGGTGTGACAAATGGGGAAGACGGATCAATACAGGGGTGTATTTTGCCATATGCTTATCTGAAGACGGAACCGAAAAAGGAAGAACCAAGATATTAATTATTCAATAAAAACACCTATCAAGTATAGATTTCAAGGCATAAAAAACATTCTAACTTCAACTCATTTGCACAAATCAAAGAAAAACAGTACCTTTGCACGCTTTTTATTACAAAAAGTGTGATGGGAAATAGGGCTACTAATCACTTAAAAAAGAAATGCCCGAATTTTGAGTAACACAAACTAATTAAAGTAAAATGAAAACATTTGATTTGACCGGTACTGCACGTGCTGACTTCGGCAAAAAAGCAGCGAAAAGCATTCGCGCTGAAAAGAAAGTTCCTTGCGTTTTATACGGAGGTGAAAACAACGTTAACTTCGTTGTAGAAACTTCTGACTTGCGTAAATTAATCTACACTCCGGAAGTGTACTTGGTGAACTTGACAATTGACGGAAAAACAGTAAAAGCAATTGTAAAAGAAATGCAATTCCACCCACTTACTGAAGACGTTTTACACATGGACTTCTTGGAAGTACTCGAAAACAAACCAGTTGCTGTAGAAATACCGGTACAATTAACCGGATTGGCAGAAGGTGTGAAAGCCGGTGGTAAATTAAGCCTTGAAATGCGTAAACTTCGCGTAAAAGGTATGTACAATGAAATTCCTGAACGCATTGTTATTGATGTAACTAATGTAGCATTGGGTAAGAAAATCCAAGTTGCTGACGTTGCAGTAGATAATCTACAAATATTGAACGCTAAGAATGCTGTAGTAGCCCAAGTTAAATTAACACGTGCTGCTCGTGGTGCTCAAGCTGCTGCACAACAATAGTAAGTAATGAAACATCTTATCGTTGGTTTGGGTAATATAGGTGCTGAATACGCCAATACCCGCCATAATATAGGATTTAAGATATTGGATGCTTTTGCTGAAGCGTCCAATATCTTTTTTAGTGAAGATAGATATGGAAGTGTTGCGGAATGCAGAGTAAAAAACCAACAACTCATCCTCCTTAAACCTTCCACCTATATGAACCTGAGCGGACACGCGGTACGCTACTGGATGCAAAAAGAAAAAATAGATGTACAAAACCTATTGGTCTTAGTAGATGATTTATCACTCCCTTTTGGAACATTAAGACTCAGAGCACGTGGTTCGGCTGGAGGACACAATGGACTTAAAAACATTCAAGACCTACTCAACACTGAATCTTATGCACGATTACGATTCGGGATTGGAAGTGACTTTTCAAGAGGTGCACAAGTGGATTATGTTCTTGGGGAATGGACGGCAGAAGAAACAAAACTATTGGCGGAACGCCTGGATATATCTTCTGATATCATCAAAAGTTTCTGTCTGCAGGGAGTTGAGCGAACCATGAATGCCTATAATAAAAAATAACCGTCTGAGTATATGGCTAAGAAAAAGTTCTACGTAGTGTGGGATGGAGTCAAGCCTGGTATTTACACCGACTGGAAAACATGTGAAGCACAGATAAAAGGTTATCCGGCTGCTAAGTACAAATCTTTTGACACGGAAGCGGAAGCACGAGAAGCCTTTTCTTCTAACTGCTGGAACTACATTGGAAAAAATGCCACTGTAACGCCTAAAAAAACAAGCAGATGGCAAGACCTTCCACATGATAAACAACCCATACTACCAAGCCTTTCAGTGGATGCTGCTTGTAGTGGCAATCCAGGAAAAATGGAATACAGAGGTGTTGACACTGCAACTGCAAAGGAAATATTCCGTGTAGGACCTTATGAAGGAGGAACAAACAACATTGGAGAGTTCCTCGCCTTAGTACATGGACTGGCACTTTTGGATAAAATCGGTAAACAAGACCTTACTATTTATTCGGATAGCCGTACGGCAATTGCATGGGTCAAAAAAAAACATGCCGCTACTAAATTGACGCCTAACCAAGAAAATGGAATAATTTTTGATTTGATTAGACGTGCTGAGAACTGGCTCTTGACACACAACTATCGAAACCCAATATACAAATGGGATACAGACAATTGGGGGGAAGTTCCGGCTGACTTTGGACGTAAATAACATGAAATCTAAATAGAATACTCAACACGATTCACACTATACTATGAAGTTTTTCTACTATTTGTTTTTGATAGCCTTTCTGTCTGTGTCATGTCATTCGGAAACTGACAAGCAAAAAGCACAGCGATACCTGAATCAAGCGCGTTGTTCTGTGGCAGAGGCACACTATAATCAAGCCAAAATACTGTTGGATAGCATTCATGAATGTTACCCCCGTGAAGTGGCTGTACGTAGAATGGCTAAACAATTGGCTGACACCATATCCGTGATAGAAAACGAACGTACCGTTTTCTATTGTGATAGCCTGATGCCTATCAAAAATGAAGAAATAATGACTGCATTGAAAAACTTCCGCCGAGAGGAAGATACTGCATATATGGACGAAGCACGTTATGTACACCGTCTCTTGCGTACAGAAAACAATGCACTGCGCTGCTACTTGCAAGTGAAAGTGGGAGAGAAAGGCACTATCTTCCTGAAGAGTATGTATTGTGGTAAATCCATTGAACATAGGTCGGTAGAGCTACACAGTAAAGGACTATCTGTAACTGTGACAGGGGATAATCTACACACATTTAATTTAGACAACACCCATTGTGAGACACTCATGTTCACACAAGAAGAGGCATTGTCTTTACTTCATTTTATTGAGGAATATGCACAAGAACGAATTGAAGTGGTGTTGGTAGGAACCGGCTCCTCTTATCCCTATTTTTTAATGGAGAGTGAACGAAAAGCCATAGCCGAGAGTTATGCCTTAAGTGTTTTATTGAGTGACTACGAACGCCTAATGCAAGAACGTCGTCGGGCAGACATCAGAAGAAGTCAATCTGCCAAACGCCTTTCATTGGTGTCTGCTCAACAATAAGACATAGCATATTTAAAGAAGTTGCGTAGCAGTTTTGAAGTACATCCTCATTAGTGGGTATTTTTACTGTTAGTGTTTCACAAATCACGCACATTTCTTACTTTTGCACACGAAATGAAATTAAACACCTCATCATATATGCGTTTGTATTGTTTGCTTCCTTTAGTAGCATTCTTATGGTACTATGGAAACATCACATGCTTCACTCACACACATGAAGTGGATGGTAAGGTGGTGGCACACTCGCATGCCGGGTGTCATCATCACCAACACGACGGGGTGGAATTTCAACAAATACATGACCTTAGTCATGTTTCTTTTCTACAAACCAACAACTTCACATGGAGTATATCCACACTTAATGTTTGCTTACTCCAAAGCAAGGTAGAGAATATCACTCCTCTTGTGGCATCAGTGTGCCACTTCTTATTACGTGCCCCTCCTATGTTGGGGTAAGCACACCCTCTTGTTTTTTTATAATACGTATTTATCCATACACTTGCTCCGAGTAGCATGTAGTTGTGTGGTACATTATACCTCTGTGTAGGTATAATATCCTTGTTCTTAAAATCATTTTTACAATATCAACACCTATATATTTTATGCTTAAAAAAGTTCTATTTATTATAGCCTTTGTCGGCTTTGCGCTTGCTTCACATGCGGTCAATCCGTCTGATGTGGTACGTGCTGAAAAAAGCAGTGACGCTCACCTCATTGGACATGTTGTGGACAAAGTCACCGGAGAACATCTGGGTTTTATCACTATCGCAATAGAGGGCACCACTTTGGGTACTGCCACTGACGCCTCCGGTCACTACTCAATGATTAACCTACCGGTAGGTGATTACACTGTGGTGGCAAGTGCCGTTGGCTACAAACCAGTGAAAAAGTCTGTCCATATAAAGCAAGGAGAAACACTGGAAGTACATTTTGAAATGGAAGAAGACGCTGTCTTGTTGGACAATGTAGTGGTGAGTGCCAATCGAAGTGAAACAACCCGTCGGGAAGCCTCTAACATCGTGAATGTTCTCACCCCAAAAATGTTTGAATTGACCAATGCCAGTTGTATGGCGCAAGGACTCAACTATCAACCCGGGGTGAGAGTGGAGAACAACTGCCAGAACTGTGGGTTCACTCAAGTGCGCATCAATGGATTGGATGGACCTTACACACAGATACTCATAGATAGCCGTCCCATATTCAGTGCTTTGGCGGGTGTGTATGGTCTTGAACA
>CALGCU010000121.1 GCA_937886455.1 uncultured Bacteroidales bacterium
TTGTGTACCCCAACACGTGCTGTCCCACAATATGCGCAACAAATGTTAGCATTAGGTATCAATACGGTTGATAGCTATGATATCCATACGGGCATCTGGAACCTAAAACAAACACTCATACCTCTTGCACAACAAAACAAAGCGGTAGCGGTGGTTGCCGCAGGATGGGATCCGGGTACGGATTCTGTGGTTAGAGCTCTCATGCTTGCAATGGCACCTAAGGGTGTGACGTATACTAATTTTGGACCCGGAATGAGCATGGGACACACAGTAGCAGTAAAGGCAATTGAAGGTGTGAAAAATGCACTCTCTATGACCATTCCGCTCGGCACCGGTGTACATCGCAGAATGGTATATGTGGAAAAAGAAGAAGGCTTTGATGAAGCACAAATAGAACAAGCCATCAAACAAGACCCTTATTTCGTAAATGATGAAACGCATGTAAACTTTGTGGCTGATGTGGATGCGCTTATTGATAGAGGACATGGAGTGAATATGATGAGAAAAGGTGTGTCCGGTGTTACACAAAATCAACTCCTCTCTTTTGAAATGAAAATCAATAATCCTGCCCTTACTGCACAAGTAATGGTGTCAGCAGCAAGAGCTACAACAAAAATGAATCCGGGAGCATATACGCTTATTGAGTTACCATTGATTGATATGTTGCCTGGAAATAGAGAGGATATTATCAAACAACTGGTCTGATACAATAAGATAGAAACACAGAAACATCTTGAATGAAGCGGGTAAACATAATTTTTTAAGACAAGTAGCTGTCGCTACCTACAATTATTACGAAGGGAATTTGGAAGATGTGACCTTCGTGTTCCCTAATCGCCGTTCCGGATTGTTTTTTCAACGTTATTTGGGAGAGGAAATTACAAAACCTATTTTCTCTCCCAAAATTATTACCATAACACAACTCTTTGAACAACTGGCAAAACTCACACCAGCCGACTCCTTTGCACTCCTCCTAAAACTATATCTCATATATAAGGAAAAGACAGGGTCGGAGGAAACATTTGACACCTTTATGTTCTGGGGACAAATGTTATTGGCTGACTTTGATGATATAACCAAATATGATGTAAATGCACAGTTGCTCTTCTCTAATTTGCATGATCTGAAATTGTTGGACGCTGCGTTTGACTATCTGACAGAAGAACAAAAAGAAGTCATACGTACATTTTGGGAACAATTTGATAATGCTAACTACAACTCACAAGCACGAACTAAATTCCGGAATATATGGGTTCATCTGGCTGATATTATGACAGCATTTAATGAAACTCTGCTGAGTCAAAACATGGCCTATCCGGGACTCATTCAAAGTGAAGCAATCAAAGGGTTGGAAAAAGGACTATGTGATGAGGAGGTGATAGACAAGAATGTGGTCTTTGTGGGTTTTAATGCCTTGACCTTGTGTGAACATCGATTGTTTACTTACTATAAAAAACATGCCCGAGTGCTCTTCTTATGGGACTATAATGGACCCTTCCTCTCGGATGTACATAATATAGCTTCTAAATTCAAAAGGGATAATTTAAATGATTTCCCACAAACATTGAACTGGGAATACACCGCTCCTCACACGGAGTTCTCCTTGATTGCTATGCCTTCATTGATAGGACAAGCACAATATGTGAGAAAAGTGTTGGAGAAAGACTTGGAATGTGGAAAATCAACATGGCTGGATACTGCCGTAGTCTTGCCGGAGGAGGCACTTCTAATGCCGGTGTTGCAAGCGGTGCCGGATTCTATTCAACGCATCAATGTCACAATGGGCTATCCTTTGGCTGCAACGGATGTGATGAGTTTTATGGAATTGCTGTTTGACCTTAAACGAAAAAAAAGAAAACAAAAAAAGGGGATAGCATATTATCATAAAACGGTTCTGGCACTCTTAAAACATAAATATCTGGAAAATCTGCCGGGACAACAAGTGGAGGAACTTAGCAAACTTATCGTACAAGAAAACAGAGTATATGTCCCACAAGAAATTCTGACCACACAAGATAATGTTATGATGCAAGCATTGTTTGTACATGATGACACTAAGACTGACTTGCAATTTGTCTTGACTGTGTGGAATGTGCTGAGGGCTTGTGTTTCTGATAATGAAACTCTGCAAGAAGAAAAAAACTATATCGAACAGGCTTGTGCCATTACACAACGTTTGGCAGACTTGTTAACACTACACTCACAAGTGATGGTGCAAAGGGAAACGGTCTATGCGGTGCTCAGACAATATATGAGTTCTGCTACTATTCCTTTTCAAGGTGAACCCTTAGACGGACTGCAAGTAATGGGCTTGTTGGAAACCAGGGCATTGGACTTTAAAAAAGTAATACTCCTGGCGGCTAATGAGGGCTCATTGCCAAGAATACAAAAGACCAACTCTTTCATTCCATACAATCTGAGAAAAGGGTATGGATTACCTACTTTTGAAGAGCATGATGCCATCATGGCTTATAACTTTTATCGCCTAATATCCAATGCAGAGCATGTACATCTGGTGTATGACAACAGAACCGGTAGTGAAAATACCAATGAGGTGAGTCGCTATGTGTGGCAATTGAAATATCAATACAATATCCCCATTAAAGAAGTGACTTTGGCTCCTAATGTCAAACTGACAGATACACAACAATTCTCCATAACCAACTCACAGTTCATACAGGATGAATTGAGTAAGTATTGCCTCCCTATAGAGAACGGGGGACGGTCGCTTTCGTCTTCTGCATTGAATTTGTTCTTAAAATGTTCCATGCAATTTTACCTTAAACACCTATGTGGATTGACAGAAGCTGATGAGGTGAAAGAGGAAATTGAAGCGGATATGTTTGGAATACTTTATCATCAGGTAATGGAAAATCTCTATAAACCATACGTGGAGAAAATAGTGGAAGCAAAAGATGTTCTGATGATGAAAAATTCAGTGGATGTGCAACTCAAAAAAGCCTATGCGGTCAATGTGTTAAATGATGAATCGGCAGAATGGGAAGGGGAAGTGAGTGGTAATCATAGCCTCATATTGCATGTAATAAAAGAGTATCTGTTAAAACAATTGGATAATGATTTGCAGGATACGCCGTTTACATATATCGCTCCGGAGAGAAAATTTGCAAAAACTATTGCTATTGACGGCGGAAAACGACAAGTGAATTTGGTGGGATATGTGGATAGAATTGACTGCAAAGAGGATGAAATTCGTGTGATTGATTATAAAACGGGTAAAGTGGATACGCTCAAGTTCACGCAAGTAGAGGATGTGTTCAATAGTGAATTGGGAAATAAACGTCCTTCTTATGCATTGCAAACCATGTTGTATGCGTGGTTCTATATGCGCGAGTATGGCACAGCTCAAGGCAAAAGAATTGTGCCTTACATTGCTTCTCTACGCTCTTTCTATTCGGATGAACCTTTGAAAGGATTGATGGTGGCGGAAGGTAGAACCTCCACTCCTTTAACTGATTATGCTGAGTGGGACGATAAATTTGAAAATGCCTTGAGACACTTCTTGGAAAATACTATCTTCGCACCGGATGTGAAGTTCTCACAGACAGAAGATAGTAAAACATGTGAATATTGCCCGTTTGTTGAATTGTGTGGTAGATAAAAACTGAAAGTGAATGAATAAATTGATTTTTCAAAGTTTAGCAAGTGGAAGTAGTGGTAATTGCTACTACATAGGTACGTCGCAAATGGGACTGCTGATTGATGCCGGAATATCAGCAAGAACCATCAAACGGCGATTGGACGCAATTGGTGTCGCTTTGGAAAATTTGTGGGGAATACTGATAACGCATGACCATGCCGACCATGTGAGAGGGGTGGGAACATTGGCTGAAAGGTATAACATACCGGTGTACTCTACACAAATGGTACACATGGGAATGGATAGAAATTATGGACTCACTCCTAAAGTGGCACCGCTCAATAGAAGATTTGTGGAGAAAATGAAGGCGTTTAATATAGACAACTTCCATATTAC
>CALGCU010000122.1 GCA_937886455.1 uncultured Bacteroidales bacterium
TTTTACAACCTAATGGTTTTGCAGCGTATTATGAGGAAAATGCTCTATTGTTTCCTGGAGAACGTACTCGTCAAGACTACTTTTATCGTCAATTAGACAGTCTGCTTCTCTTTAACTATGGTGAGGTAAACATTTGGCATGTGGGAGGTTCACACGTGCAAGCTGATGTGTTTTCCCACCAAATGCGCAGTCATCTTTCTGCGATACAGCCTGAGATTGTGGGTAATCGAGGGATATTATTTCCCTACTCTATTGCTCGCACCAATTACAGCAAGAACTATCGCATTAGTTACACCGGACAATGGACCACCGACAAGAACACACGCAAGCCACACACGTTTCGTATGGGGATAAGTGGAATGGCCGCACATACATGCGACAGCAATGCCAGCATAACGATTTGCCTCAACACCAACGAACAAAACACACAATGGACATTCAATCAACTTCAGATATTGGGATACACCGATAGTATCACATGCTACCCTTTTACTGTGTGGGGAACAGACACATTGCGTGCCGAGTTTGATAGTGTAGCACAATGCTATTCTCTCATTCTCCCAACTCAAATAGATAGCATAACATTAAATTGGCACATCCCTCCCCATTCAGGTTTCACACTCACGGGACTCATACCGCGACATTCCAACAACGGCATTAGTTATTATTCCTCTGGAGTGAATGGTGCTGCCGTGCCGGCATGGTTGCGTTGTCAGGATTTACAAAAAGATTTACAACACATTCGCCCGGATCTTGCTATTTTTGCCATAGGAATTAACGATGCTGCTGTTCCGGCTGGCTGTTTTAACGCAGAGAGTTTCAAAGCTAACTACCGGCAACTGATAGAGCAAGTCTTATCCGTATCACCCCAATGTGCATTATTATTTATTACTAACAATGACAGTTATCGCTATGTGAGTCGTCGTCGCATGACCCACAACACTAACGGTCCCATTGTACAACGTGCATTCTATGAACTTGCAAAAGAATATAATGGTTGCATATGGGATTTATTTAGCATAATGGGAGGCATGGGTTCTGTGGACAATTGGGAAGAAGAACAACTCATCCGGCACGACCGCCTTCACTTCACTCATCAAGGCTATGAACTATTAGGAGACCTACTATACAATGCTCTATTAACCGATTATTTGACTCATTCACATTAAAATATGCAAGAACAAATAAGTACATTAGTTCATTTTCTACAACACGTATTTGCATTTGATGCCAGTTCGCCGTTGCTGTTTACTCAGTTTTACTTTTGGGCTTTCTTTGCCTTGGTTTTTGCAGTATTCAGCTTAACAAAAAGCCGTCGATTACTACGCAATAGTTTCCTATTCTTCGTCAGTTTGTTTTTCTACTATAAGACCAGCGGGCTTTTTGTATTGATTTTGCTGTTTGTAACCTGTTCTGATTATCTCATAGGCCTACGTATTAGTCGTGCAAAAAAAACGTTCAGCAAAAAGTCGTGGCTAATGCTGAGCATTATATTAGACCTATTTTTGCTTTGCTACTTCAAATATGCCTATTTCTTCACAGACGTAGTCAACAACATTTTCCACACCCATTTCCAAGTGTTTGACGCCTTTGCATGGGTAGGCAACACACTTACCGGAAGTGAACGCTTCAGAGTAGATCAAATCATACTCCCCGTTGGAATATCCTTCTATATATTCCAGGTTATCAGCTACACTGTAGATGTTTACAAAGAACGTATAAAACCCGTCACTAATTTACTGGACTTTGGTTTTTATGTAAGTTTCTTTCCTCAGCTCGTTGCAGGGCCTATTGTGCGTGCAAGTGAATTTATTCCCCAACTCTACAAACCCTATCACTTAGAACGTCGTCAGTTTGGCATTGCTGTATTTTGGATTCTCAATGGTCTTGCCAAAAAGATTATCCTCAGCGACTACATTGCTGTGAATTTCATTGACCGAGTGTTTGAAAACCCACTGCTATTCTCCGGTTTTGAAAACCTCTGTGCTCTCTTTGGCTATTCACTCCAGGTATATGCCGATTTTTCAGGCTATACAGACATCGCGATTGGTGTTGCCATGTTAATGGGATTTTACTTACCTCAAAACTTCAACTCACCATACAAAGCCCCTAATGCTTCCAACTTCTGGAAACGTTGGCACATATCTCTCAGTCGCTGGTTGCAAAACTATCTTTACATCCCCTTAGGAGGTAATCGCAATGCCAGTTTTGGAACGTATTTTTGGATTGTACTGATAGCACTCATCGCCATGATACTCTCAGGTAGCATCTATGCTTCCATGATTATTATCGGCATTGCTTTGATTGTGGGATTAGTAGCATTGTTGCGCCCAACCAAACGCATAAAAATCATCACCAACCTCAATTCCTTTATCACTATGCTTTTAGGCGGATTGTGGCACGGGGCAAGTTGGAACTTCATGATTTGGGGTGGTTTAAATGGCGTAGGGATGATAGTATATAAATTCTGGCGCGACATGAATTGGCACTTCCGTATGTTATGGATAGGCACCACCACCCTTGCTTTGGGTTTAGTGAATCATTTTTATCCTGCACCCGTGTGGCAGATGTTGTTTGTGTGGAGTGCCATTGTATGTGCCGGTAGTCTTGTGCGTTATATTTATCACCTCACCCGCCTCCCCTACCAATTTAAGCGACTTGGTAATGTGTGGGCAATAGCACAAACCTTCACCTTTATCACTTTTACGCGCTTATTTTTCCGTTCCGGTTCTAATCTTGATCCGGCAGTAGCCAACGAAGTAGCATGGAACACCGCCAAGAATATGGTAAATCAGATAGGTGGAAGTTGGAATTTCAGCATTATTCCCCAAATCATGTATGAATACCGTTATGTATTTATACTCATTGTACTGGGTATGCTCATCCATTGGTTACCCGACCGCTTTAAGCGTTGGTACCGTCTTAACTTTGCACTGCTACCTATACCGGTGATAGCATTGCTCGTAATATTAGTAGTTTTTGTTGTGTATCAATTTATCACAGCCGATTTACAAGCATTTATTTATTTTCAATTTTAAAATATTACACCTATGACTTTCAAAAATTCCCTCCTTATCTGTACTCTATGCAGCTTAATACTCTGCATGAGTTCTTGCGAAGGCAACACCCCTAATGTAAAATTAGAAAATGGCTATGAATACATTGACTTGGGTCTCTCTGTAAAATGGAGTACTTGCAATGTGGGAGCCTCCAACATGTATGACTATGGACACTTATATGCATGGGGCGAAACCCACCACAAAAGTTCATATGATTGGAGTTCTTATCTACATGGCAATAGTAAAAATACATTACACAAATACACTTATCAACCCGGAGATTCGGCTGTGATTCTCTATCCCGAAGACGATGTTGCATCAGTACTGATGGGTGGTAAATGGCGCATGCCCAGCATAGAAGAATTTGAAGAACTTCGTACAAAATGTACATGGAAGTGGGCTCAAATCAAAGAAACAATGGGCTACTATATCACAGGCCCTAACGGTAACAGTATATTCTTACCGGCAGGTGGTTTTCAAGACGAGACACACCAAGTCAATAAAAATCTATACGGATACTATTGGTCAGCCACCCTTGACACTACTAATATTATCTGCGCCAGAAGTCTGGACTTCGTTGCCGGTAATGCCAATTGCAGCAAGAGTAGTCGCTTCTATGGTCAGTCAGTGAGGGCTGTAATTCCATAAAAATAAGATTACATAGTAATAAAGAATCATCAGTGATTTAACACTGAAGTTCTCATGATATAGACAAATAGGGTGCTATTTGTCTATATCTTTTATTGGTGGAGGATAAATCATTATTGGTACCCGGTAAAACTTTTGCATCAAAAAATAAATATAGATCGGTTTCCTCGTTTGGAATCCGACCTATTTGTTACCTTTGTTTTCACCACAAAACACAACTAACATGAGGTACACATTTTATAGGACAACAATATTTTCAAAATAGCTTATCCCGAGCTGGGGTATAAAG
>CALGCU010000123.1 GCA_937886455.1 uncultured Bacteroidales bacterium
GCTTGCAAAAGCCACCTTCAAGATATGTTCACCAGCAGGGAGCGTCACAGAACCTGTCAACTTAACGTAGGTATCCCAATCCTCACTTCCTGCACCAGAAAGAGAACCTACTTTGTTATCATCTATGAATAGATCGATTTCTATATCGGTATTACCATTAGAAGCGAACGCTTCAACATCGTATTTTCCTGCTTTTTCAACATTAACAGTGTAGGTCAACCATTCGCTTGAAGTTGTGTATCCAACAGCGTAACCGCCATCAACAGCAACAACGTCAACACCATCCTTACGATATTCACCCCCTTCGTTGGTGTTGTCACTATCTTTGTAGCCGAAGCCATTACCGCCCTTGTCATAGTTTTCAGCCTCTACAGTACCAGGAATTTTGATAGCACCATCGTACGGACCTTGTGGTTCAGAAGGTTCAGCAGGACCTCCGGCAGCACCGGTTTGTCCGTCCCAAGACATGGTTGCGTATGTATATTCAATAGAACCTTGTCCGCCACCAACTTCACAAAGGATCTTACAGTCGTAGATACCTCCCATTTGGATACCCAATCTTTCCCAATTCTTGAAGTGTTCAGTAACGTTGATTGTACCACAAGTCTGGTAAGAAGATCTCTGAGCAAAAACTTGAGTAAATGTAGTGTTGCCTTCAATGGAAGGAGCATTCACTCTTGTTCCTTTTTTAAGGGTATAAGTAACGCCGTCAACTTGGTAAGTTCCAATTGTTTGAGCGTTGTAGTACATACCACCTCCGTTAGGAGTGAAAGAGTCATCAACGATGTAGTATTCAATCAACGGACTCTTTGTCCAACCATAAATACCGATGTAAGAGTAACTTCCACCACCATTACCGGATTTTTTGTAGTTGTAGGCAGCAGTGATTTCACCCAAGTCGGTGTATTTTTTTGTAGCTGCGCCATCATAGTAACCTACACGAGCAAGGAAGTCACCGGAGTTATTCCAATCAGCCTTGAATGCGCAATCAGCGTCACCGCCAAAGTAAGTCATTGAACCAGAGTTACCATCACGCCAAATCTCATAGTTATAACCATTACCAATATCTTTGATACCATTGCCGGTAACGCGAGTACCACCTGAATAGGAAGTTGTTTTTGAACAAGGGTCAGTTACAGTAGTTGTATTACCTCCTGTATTACCGCCGGTGTTACCACCAGTGTTACCGCCGGTAGAACCTTCTTTAACGATTTCAACAGTAGCGTATGTGAAATCCACATATCCTTGTCCACCTCCGGACTCAGCCAAGATTTGAGCTTCCATAAGTTGACCAAGGTTCAATCCTAACTTTTGCCATTGACGGAAGTGTTCAGAAATACTGATTGTACCGCATTGACGGCGAGTTTTACGAATACTAAAGATTTGAGTAAATGTAGAGTTACCCCATTTAGATGCACCTGTACGAGTACCGGACCATACTTCATATTGGTCTCCATCTACTGTAATTGTTCCTTTGTGGCTACCCATATAAGAACCACCCGGATTACCTCGGTCGTGCAACCAGTCATCTACAATATAATATTCAATTTGAGGATTATCCATCCATCCATAAATTCCGATGTATGAATAGGTTCCACCATCATTTCCACTTTTTTCGTATGCATAGTTGGCAACCAAGTCACCTCCGATATTGTTCCATGCAGGCTTGTTGAATGTTTTTCCTACACGACCAAGGAAGTCTCCTGCGTTGTTCCATTCTGCTCTAAAACAAGCGTCTTTTGGATATAGAGTCAATGAACCTCCATTCCCATCACGCCAAATTTCGTATTGATAACCTGTATTTGTGTTACCTGTTTTGTTTTGATTATTAATAGTTGTACCCCCACTTAACTTTGTTTTTTGAGAGCACGGATCTGTCTGTGCAAATATATTGCCAACAGAAAATAATAGACAAGTAAAAATAGTAGCTATTCTTACGCCTAAGTGCATTTTGATTAATTTCTTTTCCATTTTATTGGTATTTGATGTTGATAAAAGTGTAATTTATACTTATTTAAATAATGGTCTAAATTTTAAACATTTAGCTGACGACTTATTACGATTATGATTAAATCCTCCTTTCTAAAGTCTTTTCTATGGTTTCTATCCTATGTGAAATTGTTACTTCTTTGATAGCAAAATTATTCATCAATTCTATCGTTCTCATAGAGTCCCTCTAAAGTCCGATTTTACGGCATTTTATCAACCCTAATTTAAATTTTCCTCAAAAGCGTAATAACAGTTTCGATGCAAATTTAGTAAATTTGATTTAAAAACAAACTTTTTTATAAAAAAAATAAATTTTAATTGTTTTTTTCTAAATCAAAATGTGTATCTCATAACCCCTATGTTCTTTATTTCATTATTTATACTTTCTGCATTGTAACGTCGAATTTACAGAACTCTCCCTAATTAATATTAAGGAATTGTTATTCCGGTTTAATTTACCTTAGCTCTCATCTGGTTTTTAACTATTCTGTGGGTGTAATCTTGCAAAAATGCACGGGCATAATCCACCATATCCTTTATTGTTTCATTTTCTATCCCTTTCAGTGGATGTTTTAATTCTTTATCGTTAATAATATCATATACGCAATCAATCTCTTTTCCATCTGATGCAAGACGTACAAGATATTTTGTACCGATTACTTGATATTGATTTAATCTGAAATTTATAGCGTAATTTTTCCGATTCTCGTCAAACATGCTTTCGCCTAATGCAAAGTGTTTTTTGTTATAATTTAAAAGGGATAGTATAGTTGGATTTATATCTATCTGTGACATGACTTTATCTTCTATTCTTTGTGGTGTTATGCTTTTGTCCGGTGTATAAACGATAAAGGGAATTTGGTACATAAAGTAGGGATTCGCATAAATTGAGCCTACTTCAAAGTCGCTGCATCCGTGGTCTGCTGTCATAATAAAAATAGCATTTTTGTACCAAGGT
>CALGCU010000124.1 GCA_937886455.1 uncultured Bacteroidales bacterium
AAACAAAACTTGTAGAAGATATTATTGAACAACAGCCGACAGCAGATGTGGTCGAGGTAGTTAGGTGTAAGGATTGTGTATATTGGGAACAAGCAACAGACAATAGCGGAAATTGCAATAGGGCATTTGAAATAACTGCATATGGGGGTGACTATTGTAGTTACGGAGAAAGGAGAGAAGATGAGCAGGTACATTGATGCGGATGTGGTAATGGAAGTTTTAGAGAGGTCTGCAAAAGACCCAAGAAATGAAATTGCAATGACTTCTTGGGCGAATGCTTTTCAAGAATTAATTGACCTTTTAGATGACACACTGATGCCAATGGCAACAGCCGATGTGGTTGAAGTGGTTCGGTGTAAGGATTGCACATGGTGGAAAAGCATTTTCTCATGGAACGGCAAAGAACACAAAGTATGCGTGAGAGAATCAACCGAGCCACCAAGGGGATCAGATGACTATTGCAGTTTTGGAGAAAGGAAAGAGGATGAGTCAATACATTAAAGCTGATGAATTAAGGCATACGTTAGAACATCAGCCATGCAGATTTGACAAAGAAGCATGGATTTCAAAGCAGATTGTCCTGGATGTGATCGACAGAACGGATGGCATATTCATAACCGAATGTGATAAGTGTATGGAGTGGCATCCAAGAGAAGCAACTGACTACGGCTTCTGCATCCGTTGGGGACAATACACAAAGGAAAGTGACTATTGTAGTTACGGAAAGTGAGGAAATATGGAAGAGAACAACTTATTAAAGTCAATCCTTTTTGGAACAACTGATACAACAAATGCAGCCGTTGAAGTGGCAAAAGTATTGCATGAGGTGTATTCAGCTTTCATCGCACACGGCTTCACGAAAGATCAGGCATTTGAACTTGTGAAGTCCATGCTTGTTTCGGTAGTCAGTGGAATTTCTAAAGAAAAGTTTTCTGAATAGAATTAGCCATAACTTGAATTGTTACCGAAACTGTGGTAATATATGCTATGGGGATGATGGTCAATAGCTAATATGAATTAGTATAAGACGCACTATCTGTACCCCATTGTCTATTGACCAACAGATATGTGCGTTTTTATTTGCTCTGATGCCCCTACAAGGCTCTGCAACATATCAAATTTAAATTGAATCCGCTTGGTAAGTATTTTTATCGTCTTATTAGTAATCAGCCGGAATAGGGGCATTGGAGTAAACTACAAGTTGAAGAGGTATATTGATGGCAGAAAGAAGAATGTTCGCAAAAACAATTATAGATAGTGATGCTTTTCTGGATATGCCTGTCACTGCAAGACTTTTGTATTATGACTTGTCAATGAGGGCAGATGACGATGGGTTTGTAAATTCCCCAAAGAAGATAATGCGAATGGTTGGGGCATCACAGGATGATTTAAGTATATTGATATTGAGAAAGTTTATCTTGCCGTTTGAAAACGGGATCGTAGTTATAAAACATTGGAGAATCCACAATTATATCCGCAAAGATACATACAATGAAACACCATACCTTGAAGAAAAAGCTATGTTGGAAATAGATCAGAACAAGGCATACAAGTTCAAGGATGAATACAACAATATCGTTGCCGTCGACGGCTCGTCGACACAGGTAAGTATAGGTAAGGATAGTATAGATAAGGTTAGGTTAGATAATAACTATATTGTCGATTCGTTTGCCAAAGAATTTGAGAAATTGTGGAAGAAATATCCAAGGAAAGACGGAAAGAAAGATGCATTCCGGCATTACCAAGCAGCAAGGCGAGATGGTGTAACCTATCAAACCATTTCAGATGGTTTGGATAGGTACAACAACTACATCGAAAAAGCGGAAATCAATGACCGCTATATCAAAGGCGGTAGTTCTTGGTTCTGTGGTAGACATTGGGACGATGAATACAAGATACCGAAGAAACAATTAAAACCAGGGGAGATAGATTGGGATAACGTATGAACAGAGATGATGCAAGAGATTTAGTAAGAGAAGTTAAGGGAGCATATCCATCTTGGAGATTGGATGACCCAGAAACAACGATCAATGTTTGGCTGAAACTATTAGAGCCATACACGATTGAACAATGCAAGGCTGCCTTGTATGCGTACATGGACACAGACGAGCGAACCTACGCACCACAGCCGATGCAGATTAAAAAGCTGATAGATAGGTTGAGTGGTAAAGGGCAGAACTATTGCACCATGATTTACCAAAGACGGACTTGCAGTATCCGTTGGCAGCCAGAGGACAGCAAAAAAGTATTTGAGATTCCTGTATGGTGGGATGACACACAAGGTTGTTATGTAGATGAAGAGGGCAGACTATATGCTGACCCAAGTTGGGAGTGAGGTTGAGATGGAAAAGAAACTATGCAAGGATTGTGAACATTTTGAAATACTTTACGAGCCATACAAACCAGGCGGTCAACTACTCGATTGGGGCAAGGCTCACTGCAAGAAGCATGATATGGTATTGGACTTTCTAAATCACCGAAAGATCAACCGCATCGAGTGTGTGGAAACAGAATTAAGCGAGGTGGAATGATGGATTTAGTTTCAAGAGAAGCGGTGTTGAGCATATTGCGTGGCATAAGCATGAAGCCAGAAGAAGCTGCGTTGATAAGTCAAGTGTTCACACACATTGCGGAACAAGTAAAGGCATTGCCAAGATGGGATGGTGACAAGGAACTAAAGTTACGGCTGATAAAATTTATTTTGGAAGATGAGGTGGAGTGATGAGCAGATACATTGATGCGGATGCGTTAAGGGAAAAGGTTCTTTATCATGCGGACACAATGAATCACGCAGGAAATCATGAGCAGGCGAAAGCATACAATCATTGTCTTTGTATGATTGACGATATGCCGACAGCCGATGTGGTGGAGCGTAAGCGTGGGAAGTGGATAATCCGTGAACCGATACATATGCATTCAATATGTTCGTGTTGTGGCTATTACAATGCTATTAGTCCGTATTATGAGTATTGCCCAAACTGTGGAGCAGACATGAGAGGAGCGGAAGAGGGGCGAGTGGAATGAAACATCAGAGTCCATCGGTTGGGAAGAAGTAGGGTGTGCTGAATGTTCTGTTTGCGGAGAAACTTTTGTGTTGGGTGATTATACTATGGACGATATAAAACTTGGATTTAATTACTGTCCCAACTGCGGAAGTGATATGCGAGGTGAAGATGATGAGTGATTTAATAAACAGACAGGATGCGATTTATGCACTAACAGAAGCCAATCTAAAAAATCATATGGATTCAGTGGAAGGTGGACAAGAAAATCGTTCCGCAATACGGATTATTATGGAGTTGCCATCCGCAGATCGTAAGCGTGGGGAGTGGATGTATTTGTATGAGGATAACTACAAATGTTCTATATGTGGGTCGTGGTGGTGTTGTACAGATTCACAGATAAACGAGATGCACTACTGTCCCAATTGTGGGAGCTACAACAATGGATGAGCAAGTATACAACCAATACTATGACACAGGGGGAAACTATCATTGGACAGGGGTACATTCCGGAGAACATATACTGCGGAAAGGAGAGAAGATGAGTGTTAGTTTATGGGCATGGACAGAGGAATGCGACAAGAGAATCTGCATAGGTAATTGTGACTTATGCAGTTACAGTGGCAATATGTGGTCGATTGACCCAAGAGAAATCGAAGAAGATTATATTTTTAAGTGGGAAGATGTAAGGAGAGAAGATGAGGATTAATTTATGTGGTATTCCGTATGATGTTAGATTTGTCGAAGATGGGTTTAATTTAGATTCGCAATACGGAGAAATAAAGTTCCTTGAGGGAGTCATACGGATCAACAGTAACATAACCAAGGAACTGCAAACACAGACGATTTGGCACGAAGCGGTTCACGGAATCCTTGAGTTCATTGGCAGAGGTGACTTGTCAGAGGATGAGGGTTTTGTAAATAACATGGCACTTGCATTGAATCAGTTAGCAGATTTGAAAATTGAAATATAAAGGAGAGAGGAATGAGTCACTACAAAGAATACAAGATGGGACTGATCGACGAGGATGAGTTCCGCATGGCTTGTCAGATGGAGTTTGCCGGAGAAGATGACGAAGAAAGCGAGGAAGAATGCTGTGATAACTGCAAGTTCTGCTACCCATTGGAGCATTTCATTCTGCGAGAAAGGGAATGGGAATGGCATCATGTTTGCATCGCACTTGCGTATGGCGATGACGGATTCGCAATGCAGATAGACAACCCATCAGAGGGCAAGTGCGAGCTATTTAAACCGAGAAAGTGAGGAAGAAGATGAATGGAATTGTCAGCATAGAAAAGAATGGGATTAAGATGTGCATAACTCATCTTCCCAACCGAAAGAATCCTTGTCTTGCAGTAGAAATAGATAATTGCATTTACAAGGTGGCAAGTTTCGATAACGAAACAACAGCAGATTGGTTTATCGAAATCCTGGAAGAGATGTTTGTAAAGGGGGAAGAAGATGTACGAAAGTCCTATTGATGTTCTTTATAGCGAAGTGGTAACAAAGCTAGAAGATGGGGTTTTAAAAGCGGTGCAAGATGTCGGCATCACTGTGGATAAAGAAGAACTTATCAAGGCTTTGCAATATGACAGAGATCAGTACCAAAAAGGCTATGAAGATGCCGTATTAAGTAAAATGCATGGCAAGTGGGTTGAGAAGTGGCATGAGTTATTCAAGGAAAAACTTCCTGTATGTTCTGTTTGCAATAGCATTTCAGTTTTTAAAAGTGACTACTGTCCAAACTGTGGGGCAAGGATGGATGAAATGATGGAAAGTGAGGGAGAAGAATGACATACGGACAGTTTAAAGCATTAACGGATGCATATTGGCTTGGATGGACAAATGCTCAAGGCACGTTAGATAAAGACGATGTAAGCCATAGAAGTTTCTTGATGCTTCTTGAGAACATTCTGCGAGATGAAGTAAGGATAAAGGAAAGAGAGGAAAAGGATGTGGATTAAGGATTTATTAACTGGAGATGTTAGGGAATATGGAACGAACTGTCATGATGCTTTGATGATTTCAGACGATGGTCGGTATCTCGTTTATGAGAATCTCCAGAACGGAGATGGGAGCATGGGTGACTATCGGTTTGTAGTAGACGAGGGCGGTAAAGTTCCGGCTGAAGATGAAACGCTGATGCGGTATGGAGCAGATGCATATTTCAACATAGGGGGATTTAAAGAATGACACTACTGTTAATTATTTTAGGGATTGCTATTGTGATCGCAGCCATCATCGTTATCTACGTCACAAAGGTAGAGAACGAAAACAAGATGCGGTGGGAAGAACACAAGTGGCAGACAGAAGCAGAGAACAAAGAACTTGAGGACTTGGATATAATCTTTGAGGATATATGGGATGAGGTGAAGCATGACGAACAGTAAGCAAAAGGGGAAAGCCGGAGAATTAGAAGTTGCTCACATCCTACAAGATCACGGATACGAAGCACGAAGAACGAATCAGTATTGCGGTTCAACAGGAGATGCATCTGATGTGGTTGGGATGGATGGCATTCATCTGGAAGTGAAGAGGGCAGAGAAGTCCATGTTGTATCCGTGGATGGCACAGGCAATCAGAGATGCGAGTGCCAATCCAAATAAGCCGAAGCCTGTTGTGGTTCATAGGCAGAGCAGACAAGAGTGGTTGGCTATCATGCGGTTTGAGGATTTCATAGAGATGCATAAGAAGTTGCTTGCTTATGAAAAAGCCTTGGGAATAGACTTAACCACAACTTGACATAATAACGAATTAAATTAAAATAATAGGTAACTTAAAGGAGAGTAACGGAATGAACAGAATTTCTTTGAGCGGTCGGCTCACTAAAGACCCATCTGTATTTGGGGATGAGAATAAAACAGTAAGGTTTACCCTTGCGGTAAACAGAATGAAAGTCGGTGCAGACTTTCCGTCCATCGTAGCTTTTAAGAAAACGGCTGATGTTGTCGCTCACTACTGCAAGAAAGGTACGCAGATTATTGTTGAGGGACATATTCAGACAGGCTCTTACGATGGCAAGGACGGAAAGAAAGTCTATACCCAGGACATCATTGCGGATCACATCGAGTTTGTTGGAGCAAAAGACAGTAGCAATCTTGAGAGTCCGGCAGATGGTTTCACTGCGGTAGCAGATGATTTTGAGAGTGACAACTTACCATTCAATTAATCATGGTTGAATTTCCTCATTAGTGCTGTGGTGGCTGACAGTTGGAAAGGCACACTTTGGTGGTAGGAGTTCAAAGAAATTCCTTGTAGGGTTCGATTCCCTACCCACAGCATAGTAATCCATTACATTACTTAATCCTTTCTAATTAGTGCTTCGGTGGCGGAATAGGTAGACGCAAAGCAAAGGTGAAACTAAGTGATTGTGGGCAATCAATCTATTGTGAATCCGTTTAATGCTTGCAAAACACATGCCCAGCAAGTATGCAAGGTGCAAATCCTTGCCCGAAGCATCAAGGACTTTAGCCGAGTTCCTTGATTTTTCGCAAAAGTGCTGAATGACTTACAGAGATTCAATAGGAGCAAGACCTATCATTCAGCATCAAGGCATATTGACCTTGAAATTAAAATGGCAGCGGTCGGTGGCATGATAGCCGTATAACCGAGGGATAGCCACAGAGATTTACACCTCGCTTTCACTGTGGCTTTCATGCATTGGTGGGAGATGCAGTAGTATGTTATTAGAGATTGAAGCAAAAAGGGAATTAGGCGGTAGAGTGACTCCAATATATGTAGCGACAGACTACATCGTGTACATTGACGAAGAAACTGTCACTGTGGGATTATCAACAGGGAAAGTCATTGACACCACAGAGAAGTCTTGCAAGTACCTTGTGCAGAAGATTTGGCAGATGGAACACGCAGTAAACCGCATCACTAAAAAGTAATGGGTGGATATAGCAAACGACAAACAGAACCAGGAGTTAAGGCTGACATCCTTGCTCATGTGTATAACGAGGATCGGTGGACTATCATTGACCTCAATGATTACGAAGCCGTGTATAAACGAATCCGTGAATACTTTGAGAAGTGTATCACTGATGATAAGTTTGCCACTGTTGCCGGAATGTGCAACGCTCTGAACGTATCACGACAGGCAATTGACCAATGGATTCAAGGAAAGGTGAACAAAGACCCTAACGTAGTCCAGGCTGTGGAGTGGGGCAAGCGAGTTATTAACGCACAGAATGAGGAATCGCTGATGGAATCAAAGGGCAATCCTGTCGGTAATATATTCCTCACAAAGAATAACTTTGACGGATACACGGATACAAGGGAGATTGTGACGAGGAAAGAAACTACCTCGCTCACTGCGGAAGAGTTGTTGAAGATTGCAAGCAAGCTCCCAGGATTTGAAGATAGGCTTATCGAATGAGCAACTGTTTTTCATTTTAATCTCATTTCATTACTCCAAATTACAGAACGCATTAGAACGGCATTTAAGCCGTTCTTTTGCTTTAGGTATATATTTCCTCAAGGAAGATATAAAAATGGCTATATGGCGAAATTAAAGGGGCAGAAATTAAAGTTATGGATAACAAAAGAGCCACATTAAAGTGGCTCACTGCGTTTAGTATTCCAGATCTCTCATTGCATCTTCTATCTCAAATAAGTATCCTTGCATTTCCATGCGATCATATTCATCTTCGATGTCTTCGATCATGTCACTGTAGTTATTGTATTCCATTTCCAGATATTCGAGTTCTGTCATTTTATTTCCCTCTCTTTCTTTGCTCACTGTCTTATTTGTATCTGTTAACCCAATACTGAACTCTCTCTGCGATCTTTTCTTCTGGAGTCAGTGGGATTTCGATCTGTCTGTTTCTTCCTTTAATCTGCATGATTCCGTAGCCATAATCCGGCAATGCTTCAGCTCCGTTCACTTGGATGATGTTTCTTGAATCCTGTGCTGTAATGGTGCGGAGTGCAAGTCTTGTGTCCAGGTTCACTACTGTCGCTCCCTTGATAATCTCTTTTGTTGGTCGCTGTGTTGCAAGTAAGAGTTTGACATTGGCTGCACGTCCAATCTGTGAGATTCTCTGAATCATTGTCTGTACCTTTTTAGGACAACTGCAAACAAGATCAGCGTATTCGTCAATGACTATCCACAGAACAGGCTCACTGCTTTTCTTTTCTCTTTTGGCTTGCATTCTGTCGTATCTCTCGTCAATGACTCTTAAAACACCATTCAATGCACGTTCTACTTGCTCCGGCTTGTCAACGTATGCAACAGTGTGTGGAGCATCAGCGTAGTCAATGAGTTCTACACGCTTTAAGTCAATAAGGCAAAACAGATTCTTTTCTGGTGATTCAAGCATAGCCGTGTAGAGTAGGTCATTGATTGCTACGGACTTTCCACTTCCACTGCATCCGGCAATCAGAATGTGCGTTCCGTTCAGCATCTCTTTGCACCACTGATAGAGTTCAATGACGTTCTTTCTGTGTGGGTTCTGTTTCGGCTCACTGTCTTTTTTCTCTGTGAGCATTCTTTTGATTTCCTCTGTGTCTAATCTTAATTCGATAGTCTTTTCCATTTCACTACTTCCTTTCACTGTGCATCTCGTTGAGTTCGGTCAAGAGTGGGACCAGGTCAACACAATCTTGGTGCTGCTCATAGACTTGCGTCCAAATATCAAAAGTTTCACTGTCGTAATCATCGGTGTAATGATGGATGTATTCCTCGTCATTGATTCCGCAAACGTCAATCACTGTTGTATCATCGCCTAAATATTCGGCTTTGTGTTCTTCGATGTAGTCAAGGATTGTTTTGTTGTAGATCACAAATCCCATATTGTCGGAGCCAGCAAAGATTGTTTCGTCCTCAAGTTCTCCCCATGCACACCAAATGCCGCCGCCTGTGTATTCAAGCTCACTGTGTAATACTTTCATTTCTTTTCCTTTCTGCCGGAATCGGCTCACTGTGTAAATTCGTTATCTATTGCTTGTGGTTTCATCTCTGCCAACGTCTGCCGGACGTTAGCAGAATCAAATCAAAAACAGATTTTGACGAACTCACTGTTAAAATGCTTCTCGATGATTGGGAGATGATAAGCTCCGTCTTTCTCGCTAAAGGTCCATGCTTCGTCTTTCATTGGCTCAAAGTCTTCAATGCCGTGATAGATTACATCTTGCCCCTTGTAGACAATGACAACATCATCATCAAATTCAATTCTTCGTCCTTTTCTCATTGGTTGATCTCCTTTCACTGTGTTAAACATTCATTCCACAATCAATCACTTGCTCAAGGCTGATAAGGTCATCTGCAAGAGTGATGCTCTCGAGTCCGTCGCTGATGTGCTGCCACTGTTCCCCTGTAAGTTCTAATTCTTCGTATTCGTCCGCTATATATTTGAACGAGTACCAAGCAACGATAAATTCCAGGTCACGGCTTATAAGTGCGGAATATTGGCACATCTCGTCATAATTCTCGCCAATAAGATGTGTGTATTCCTCGATAATATTAGAAATTCTCCATGCTTTATCGGTGAATGTGTACAGGTGAAAAGCGAAATTAACGCTCATTTCGTCACTCATGTTCTTTGTCATTGAGATCATTTCTCTTTGGATATTGAATTGCATTATTGCTCCTTTCTGTGCTTGTTTATTGTTACATCTCCGCCACCATCCGCAGATAGTGGCAGAATCTAACAATAAGCGGAAGTCCGGCTTTAGGCGATGGCTTCAACGATTTCTTCAAACTCTGCGTTTGAAATCCAAAGGCTGCCGAAACAATCAATCACGTTGTCCACAACTTCTTCTTCGGTGGTGTGGTCGTGATAGAGTTCTGCTTTGTCGTCTGTGCTTTCAAGTCCCCAAATAGAGAAGTAAAAGAACTCATCTCTTTTATTAAAGTCTTCGGTCATGTCATCAAGCAAGTCTGTCGCACTTCTTTCGCAATAGAACTCGTTGAGCTCGTCCATGTAATAAGCCCTGTAACCATCAGCGAATCCGTTCCAACTGTCGAGCTCTTCCACTAATTCGGTAAAAAGGTCTTCGTCTTCCTCAACCATTTCAACAGCAATTGCTTTAAGTTCGTCCTCGATGTCTACAACGGACATCCCTCTTTTTTCAAGGCTTTCCGCTTCTGCTTCGGTGATCTCTGTTATTGTGACGTCCTCGCTGTCGGTGTTCTTGCTGTGTTCCATGAATAATAGAATCTGCTTCTCGTCTTCGCACTCTGTAAGGAATGCGGAAAAGGTTGTTTCGCTAACTTTGTATGTGACTTTGTTCATCTTGAACTCCTTTCTTTGGTGGATGGCTGCGACCAGGTCGCAAGCCTTATTTATTAACTATCTTTACTATGTCTGTATTATATACTTATATAAGTATATAATCTATAACAATATTACGATTTCTATAACAATATTACGCAATTTAAGGGAAAAACCGGATTTTTTTGACAAGATCAGCACAAAAAAATAACTGTCCAAATTATTGGACAGTGTACAAATTAACGGACAGTATTTATAAATAAATTGTATATTTGATAGTGTCCGTATAAATGGACACATTAAGAAAGTGTACGATTAAAGGGACAGTATTTTTATATACTCTCGAATAGCTCGACGAATAAAGCCGGCTTTCTCTCCGCTCGGCAGCGTTTCCAAAAACGACAGTATGTCTGCGTCGGTTTCTATGTTCATCTGTACAAGGACTTGTTTGTAATGCTTCTTGTTGTATTTCGCTACCGCTTTTTTTTGGCTCTTTGGGATCATCTCCGCATCTCTTCCTTTCTTCGTTAACACATCCGCAAAGGGTCGAGCGGTCAGCCTGGTCCCTTGCATCCGTTGGACATCCTCGGCAACGTCCGTTCTATCTGCCGATATATTACCATAGACCGCACGACATCCGCAAGACCGCAGAACATCAGCACCATATTAAAACAGAGTATTCCTACTGATATAGTAGGCAATCTGTCTGGTCCTTATCTATTCTTAC
>CALGCU010000125.1 GCA_937886455.1 uncultured Bacteroidales bacterium
GTGTATTCGTGGAAGTTATAAAAATCTTCGGGCGAAAGTGTCGGGTCGGCATGAAGCGAAAGAGCCTTTTGCAGTTGACGTTTCTTGTTTTTGGAAAACTTATTTATCACTGCATCAAGGTTACTCAGTTCATCTATGCGATAAGTCCACCGTGTTTTGATTTTAAATCCTTTCCCACGCAGATACTCTGGCACTTCGGAATGAAGGGGATATTGCTGATAGTAATAAGCCAAATGCATATCTTTGAGTTGCAGTATCAAACTATCACAGGCTTGTTGGCGTTGTTCCTCGTTGAGGTCATTGCGTGTCCAGATTCCGTTAATCTGTGTGTGTTGCGGACAAATGATATACTTCATGCCCATTTTCTTGCGTAACAAATAAGGCATGGCAGCCATAACTTCTCCTTGTGCATCATAGGTCAGCAACACATCCCATTGCTTGTTGAAGGTCGCTGCCTCCATCCACCAATGTTGCATAAAAAGGGGAATGTCTGGGTGAGTAAGACACACACGACGATATATTTCTTTGTTTAGTTGGTTCATAAGAGCATGCTGGCTACTTGTTGTAAGGCTTGAATAAATGTATCGATATCTTGTTGGGTTGTGTAGAGTGCCAACGAAATACGCACTGTTCCGGGTATGCCATAGTAATCTATAAGTGGTTGAGCGCAATGATGTCCTGTACGCACTGCCACTCCTAATTTGTCCAACAACATACCCACATCATACGGATGTTGCTCACCTAAGAGAAAGGATATCGCACCGCTCCTTTGTGACGGACTGGCTAAAATGCGAATTTGTGGTATTTCTTGCAAACGTTCTTCGGCATAACGCAAAAGACCATGTTCATAGTGTTCTATCTGCTCCATACCAATGTTTTGCACATAACGCAATGCTTCGGCCAAAGCTATAGAACCGGCATAGTCGGGTGTACCGGCTTCAAATTTATAGGGCAGTTCGTTATAAGTGGTCTTTTCAAAACTAACATTGGCTATCATTTCTCCCCCACCCTGATAAGGAGGCATCGCATTGAGCCAATCTGCTTTTCCATAAAGAACGCCGATACCGGTAGGGGCATATATCTTATGACCGGAAAAAACAAAAAAGTCTGCATCAAGAGCTTGCACATCTACCGGAATATGCGCCACCGACTGAGCACCATCCACAAGGACGGGCGTACCATTGGCATGGGCCAGCCGAATAATCTCGGCTATGGGATTCACCACTCCTAATACATTGGACACATGGGCCACTGCCACCATCCGTGTACGTTCATTAAGCAACGAGGCATAGGCTTGCATGTCCAATTCACCATTTGACAACAAGGGTATCACACGCAAAGTGGCATTTTTCCGCTGACATAGTATTTGCCATGGAACAATGTTCGAGTGGTGCTCGTGGGTTGAAATGATGATTTCGTCTCCTTCATTCACAAAGCGTTCTCCATAGCATTGGGCTACAAGATTAATCGCTTCTGTGGTGCCACGTGTAAAAGTAATCTCCACTTCTGACGCTGCATGCAAAAAGTCTGCTACTGTCTTTCGGGCTGACTCATGGGCTTCGGTGGCCACCTGACTCAAATGGTGTACCCCACGGTGGATATTAGCATTATAGGAAGTATAAACCTCTGTCAACTTATCAATCACCGACTGGGGCTTTTGGGTGGTAGCTGCATTGTCAAGATAAACCAATGGTTTTCCATATACCTTCCTTTGCAACAAAGGAAAATCCTCACGAAGTTGTGCTCCTAATTCAATCATATTGGGAATGCGAATCGTTATTTAGTAAGAAAACACAAAGGTAGTAAAAAAGTTTTGACCGCTCACCATTTCAAGGCATAGTGACACATCGGCCACTCACTTTGTCTGTAATCCACCAACAAACAAACACGAATATTTATCTGCCTAATTTGAAATTGGATTGATTATTCCGGCGTTTTAACGTAACTTTGCCTAATAAATTCACACGAGTCTGTAAACCTATGTATTTAGAGATTATTGGAACTATAGTTGGACTGATTTATTTGTGGCTGGAATATAAGGCAAGCATTTATTTATGGGCTGCAAGCATTGTGATGCCTGCTATTTACATTTTTGTATATTTTGATGCCGGCTTATATGCTGATTTTGGTATTAACATCTACTACCTTTTGGCGGCTGTGTATGGATGGCTGGTGTGGAAATATCACAAAATAAAACTTGTCAAACAGGACGGAAACACAGTAGAGGAAAAAGAATTACCCATCACACGAATGGCACCAAAGTATTGGGTGGCATGCTGTGCGGTGGGCATCGTGACATTTGGACTGATTGGGTGGGTACTCACCGAGTACACCGACAGCAATGTACCGGCATGGGACGCATTCACCACCGCACTTAGCGTAATCGGAATGTGGATGTTGAGCCGTAAATACCTGGAGCAATGGCTCGTGTGGATGATAGTGGACATCGCCAGCGTAGGATTATACTGCTACAAAGGACTGTTCTTTACGGCTGCACTCTACGGACTATACGCCATTATTGCCGTCTTTGGCTACTTAAAATGGAAGGAGATGATGTATGAAGAGTGAATTTGACGCTTTAATCATTGGCAATGGAGAGTTCCCTGAACACCCGCAAGTCGTAAAACTCATGCAAAACATTCCGTTTGTGGTATGTTGTGATGGAGGGGCTAATGAATACATCCGGCATGGACTACTCCCCGACATAATCATTGGGGACGGAGATTCTCTCTCGGAGGAAAACAAACGGAAATATGGACATCTCACACACTACATCACCGACCAGGAAACCAACGACCAAACTAAGGCAGTGCAATGGCTCATGAAAATGGGGAAAAAACGCATAGCAATCGTGGGAGCATGTGGAAAGCGCGAAGACCACACACTGGGCAACATCAGCCTATTGATGGAGTATCAACGAGCTGGGGCACAAGTACACAGCTACACAAATTATGGAGTATTCATCCCGTGTAGAGATAATCAAACCTTCCGGAGCGAAGAAGGCCAACAAGTGTCCATCATAAATTTCTCCGCTAAAAACATGCAAGCCGAAGGACTGCGCTATCCGATTTATGACTTCACACAATGGTGGCAAGGCACACTCAATGAATGCACAGGAAAGGAATGGACCATCAAAGCACAAGGAGAATATCTGGTATTTATCAATTATTGTAAATAAGTAAAATTAAGAATATGGAAAAAATTAAAATAGGTGACGAAATCAGATTCCTAAACTCCATCGGAGGAGGAAAAGTGGTTAGAATTGACGAAAAAACACAATTAGTCTATGTCGAAGATGAAGATGGCTTTGAAATACCCACCTTACCACATGAATGCGTAGTGATAAACAACATCAAAGCCAATGGATTCCCACAACCGGAAAGCACAAAGGAAGAGAAAATAGCTGAACCACACACCACCAAACCACAAAACATACACATCATCGAAACACCCGAAGGGGAACAACTCAAACCCGTACTCGCATTTGTACCACAAAACATCAAGATGTTACAGTCCACTGCCTATGATTGCTACCTCGTAAACGATTGCAATTATATGCTATACTACAACTTCGTCAGCATGGCTGGAGAAAAAGGAAGAAGCCTCGCACACGGCATGATCGAACCCAACATGCAGGAATGTATCTGCATGTTGAGCAAAGACGAACTCAACGACTGGGAACGAATCAGAGTACAAATCATACCCATGAAGGAGGAAAAACTTTACAATGTACAGAGTGTCATTGACATGGAAATGCGACTACCCGTCGTGAAATTCTACAAACTACATAGTTTCACCAACTCCGAGTATTTCGACACACCGGCACTCACATACGACCTGTACGAAGAATCCACAAAAGAAAAACTCACCAACATACACCCGCAACAAATCAAAGAAGCACTACTCAGTAAGCAAGAACAAGAAAACAAGAAACATCCTGTCAGAAAAAAACAAGATGATAAAGGCGCCACACTGGAAGTAGACTTACACATACACCAATTACTCGACAACACCTCAGGGATGAGCAACGGCGAAATGTTGCGCCACCAGATGGACGTATTCCATCAAACACTCGCTGAACACAAAAACGAAAAAGGACGAAAAATTGTCTTTATTCATGGCAAAGGAGAAGGCGTATTACGCAAAGAAATAGAAAAAGCACTAAAACATCAATATAAAAACTACACTTTCCAAGACGCCTCCTTCCGCGAATACGGCTTCGGCGCAACAATGGTCACCATACACTAACCCTCCCAACCCAACTAAAAAACGTAAAAAGTTGTAAAGTATAGACTGTTGAATGTGGCAGACACCGCGTGCCGTCTCCACCACTCATCCAAAACTAACTAAAAAAGCACTGTCGCCCTGCTCAGGGGGACGAGTGTAGCGTAGTTTACGGAGCGGAACGGAGGGGGTATGTCTTATTTAAAATTGCGATTAATAAATGTAGGGACACGGCGT
>CALGCU010000126.1 GCA_937886455.1 uncultured Bacteroidales bacterium
TCAAATCTCAAGCAAGCTTGGATTTGATTCTTCGCTCGGTTTGCACTATCTTTGTAGTTGCAAGATGGGGATGTTTACAGCGCACTCATCTCACTGATAATCAAACGTATTTTTTCAAATATATTTATGACAAATTATTATTTTCTTGGAATAGGCGGGATTGGCATGAGTGCTTTAGCTCGGTATTTTCACATGAAGGGTTATGCTGTGAGTGGATATGACCGCACTCGCCACTTAGTGTGCCGCACTTTGGAAGAAGAAGGAATTGAAATTCACTATGAAGATGATGTGCAGTTTATACCTGAGAGTTTCTTGAGTCCCACACAAACCATTGTGATATACACGCCTGCTATTCCACAAGATCACAAGGAACTGTGTTATTTTCAAACGCATGGATATAAGATTCAGAAACGGGCTGAGGTGTTAGGAGAAATCACTCGCAAGGAACGTGGGCTATGTGTGGCAGGTACACATGGAAAAACGACCACTTCTACTATTTTAGCGCATTTGCTTTATCAATCAAGTGTGAGTTGTAATGCATTTTTAGGTGGCATCAGCAATAATTACAACAGCAATTTATTAGTTTCAGATGTAAGTGATTTGGTAGTGATTGAGGCTGACGAATATGATCGTTCTTTTCATCAGTTACGCCCGTACATGGCTGTGGTGACCAGTGTTGATGCCGACCATTTAGATATCTATGGCGACAGCAATGGGTTTACGGAGGGTTTTGCCCATTTCACATCTCTTATTCAGCCCGGTGGTTGTTTGATTATGAAAGATGGCATTCCTTTGGTTCCTCGTTTACAAGATGGAGTGAGGTTATATCGTTACTCAGGTGGCAACGGCGGTGATTTTCATGCCGCGAATATTCGTTTTGATAACGGAGAACTTTTGTTTGATTTTGTAACACCCGAAGGAGTTATGCGTGATTTCTGTTTGGGTGTTCCAGCGTTGATTAATGTAGAAAACAGCATAGCCGCAATGGCTATTGCATGGCTGAACGGAGTGAAAGAGGCAGAGCTCCGCAGAGCAATTAGGAGTTATTCCGGAATATATCGTCGTTTTAATTTATTAGTGAAAAATGAGGATTATGTACTAATAGACGATTATGCTCATCATCCTACCGAGTTGTGTGCCAGCATTGAATCAGTGCGAAGATTGTATCCAGACAAACGTATTGTGGGTGTTTTTCAGCCTCATTTATACACACGAACCCGCGATTTTGCAGATGGTTTTGCTCGTGAGTTGTCAAAGTTGGATGAAGTTATATTATTACCCATTTATCCAGCCCGGGAACTCCCCATTGAAGGGGTGAGTTCAGAAATGTTGTTAAACAAGATTGAAAACCCGGAAAAATCATTGTGCAGCAAAGAAAATTTATTATCTTTGTTGCTTGGAAAGAAGGACGCTGTTGTATTGACATTAGGGGCCGGTGATATAGATGCATTGGTGCCTGTCATAGCAGAAGCATTTCGTCAAGAATATGAGCAAGTTCACCTATTAAAAGATTAGTTTTGACTACGAGATGGCGTAACATATGGTGGGGAATCGGCGGAGCAATAATCGTGAGTTACTTATTGTTTTCCGTTGTCATGTCATATAGGCAACGGTCAGTTCATTCTTGTAACGAAGTGCGTATTATCCTAGAGGACAGCATTGAGCGTCAGTTTATATCTCCGAGTAGCATTGTGACCTTGCTCAAGCAAAAAGGGGTGTATCCCCTGGGTAAAGATTTAGATGTTGTTTCAAGTAACGAGATTGAATCGGTAATATTGTCGAATCCTGTGATTCAATCAGCAGAATGTTATAAAACAACATCCGGGATGATGAAGATACATATCCGACAACGCATTCCAAAGTTTCGTGTTATGTTGAGCGAAGGCGGTTATTATGTTGACACTGAGCGCGAGGTAATGCCTGTGTTGAGTGGTTGTGCTTCTTATGTTCCTGTTGTGAGCGGTCGCGTTGGTAAAACCTTTGCTAGCGGTGAGTTATATGATTTTATTGATTACTTAGAGAAGGATGAATTGTGGCGTCATCAAATCACCCAATTGCACATTACGGAGTTTCAGGAAGTAATTTTAATTCCTCGCATTGGTAATCATCGCATTGAATTGGGGAAATTGATTGATTATGAGCAAAAGATGGATAAGTTACGTCGTTTGTATGTGGACGGATTCCAGCAATTGGGATGGAAGTCCTACACCGCTATAGATCTGCGTTATAAAGGTCAGGTAGTGTGTCGTCGTTAGAAAAAAGCAAACCAAGGTATAAATTTTTAAATAGGGGGAGTTGATGTTATGAGTGACAATAATCTTTTGATGGCTTTTGACTTGAGTGATCAAGGTGTTCGTGCCGCCATCGGTCAAATGCAAGGCGAGGAGATAGAAGTTTTGGCGTTAGAGGAAAAGTCTTATCGTCAATCAGATTGTATGGAAGCCGGTTGGGTGAAAAAACCGAGTGAGGTGGCATATACGCTACAACAATGTGTTAAATTGTTACGGAATCGTATTAATAGCGAAAATAAGATAAATTCAGCATTTGTCAGTATCGGCGGAAAGAAGATGCGGACGCTTCGTATTGTTGGGGTACGTGAGAATGGAGGTATGCTACGCATTACCGAGCGTCTGATGAAAGATTTGTTAGCTGAGACCATACAAAAGACCGAAAATAAATATCTTGCAGAAAACAATCCTATTCGCATAGTGGAGCACTACGAGAATCGTTATTGGCTTGACGGGCAAGAGGTGACAGAGTTACTCAACCAGAAAGGTAAGAAAATTGAGGTGGAGTATATATTTGTAATTATTCCTATTTCATTTGAGTCTGATGGCGAAAATACCATTGAGAAAAGTGGTATCAAAAATATTGAACGTGCTTTTGCCCAAGCGGGACTAAGCATTGAACAGTTCTTTTTGAAATCAGACGCTTTATCAAGTGCTCTATTGGAGAATGAAGAAAGAGAGCAAGGGTGTGCTCTCATTGATTTTGGAAGTGGCAGTACAAATGTAAGTATTTATCAAAACAACAAGCCTCTCTTTATCGGTTGCGTTCCCATTGGGGGGAAGCACATTACAGCAGACATTAGCAGTTTGGGGATTTCGTTTGAGAATGCCGAAAAATTGAAATGCAAATACGGACAGGCTATGAAGTCTGCCGTTAAGCGCGTTTATAAAATCAGGATACCAGCTGTTGATGGCGGAGACCCCATTGACATTCAGGCTCCATTTTTGAGTCACATCATTGAGTTGCGTCAACGCCAGATTCTATCTGCCATTGTGAAACAGATAAAGAATCATCAAGTAGAACATTTGATTATTACCGGTGAAGGCTCGAAATTACATGATTTGAACAGTTTACTATATGAAGAGACCGGTATTCAGGCTCGTGTGGGGAGTCATGATGTGTGGATTTCAGGGGGTATAGACAATGAGCCTTCATACAGTCTATTGGTTGGTACTTTGTTATTGGGTTCATGTTATCGCAAGGAGCATCCAGATGCCAAACCCATCAAACCCATCATCCCCAACAATATCAAGGACAAGGCCAAAGAATTTATGAATAAATTATTTAACTAAGAAAAACATTCATTATGGAAACGAGCAATAATACCCCCAAGGATTGGACAGAGAATGTGCCAACATTACCTATTGAAGAGAACGAGAAAGACAACATTATTAAAGTGTTTGGTGTGGGTGGCGGCGGTAGCAACGCCATCAACCACATGTATGAAAAGGGGATTACCGGTGTATCCTTTGTTGTGTGTAACACGGATTCACAAGCATTGCGTAATTCTCCTGTTCCCTATAAAGTTCGCATTGGCGATTTAGGTGCCGGTAGTAAACCTGAGGTTGCACAAAAGGCTGCAGAACATTATCTTGATGACATTAAGGCAGCTTTGGGTGAAAGTACTCGCATGGTGTTTGTCACCGCCGGTATGGGTGGTGGAACCGGTACGGGTGCTGCTCCCATTGTAGCCAAAACTGCAAAAGAGATGGGTATTCTAACTGTTGCCATTGTGACTATTCCTTTTGCTTTTGAGGGTAAATACAAGATTAATAAGGCGCTGAAAGGAGTGGCAAATTTAAGCAAACATGTGGATGCTTTATTAGTGATTAATAATGAGAAACTCTGTGAATTATATCCCGACTTAAATTTTGGCAATGCATTTGAGAAAGCCGATGATGTATTAACCAATGCGGCTAAGGCAATTGCAGAAATAGTAACTGTGCCCGGATATATCAACATAGACTTTGCCGATGTGGAAACTACTATGCACGACAGTAAAGTCGCTGTGATGAACACCGGTTATGCTTCCGGTGAGTTTCGCATTAAAAATGCCATTGAAGATGCACTTAATTCACCCATAGTAAACACTAAAAATATTAGTGGTGCACGTAATATTCTGTTGAGTTTGTATTGTTCACACGATCACCCAATCAGCATGAAAGAGGTACAACAGATTAATGACTTTATGGACACTGTGGGCGACAATGTGCAAGAAGTGATTTGGGGAGCAACCTACCAAGATGATTTAAATGAGCAAGTGAAGATTACCCTAATTGCCACCGGATTTGACATGGATAACATTCCCGGAATGTCATTGTATCTTAACCAAAATAACACGACACCAACACTTAGCCCAGACACTTCTGACACCGACACTTCTGATGAGAAGGAGCCTAATAGTGAAGAAGAAATGATGGAAATCATTAGAGCTGTGTACGGGAAGCCAAACACATCAACACCCCAAGCCCCTTCAGGAGAAACGAAAGAGACAGAAGAGAAAGTAGAGGAAGAAGATGTAGAGAAAGTTGGATTAGATGAAGAAGAAATCATTGAAGTAGACTTAGATGATGATTTTGATCCATTTGCTGATGACATGGAAGATGCGATAGCCACACCAGTATATTTACGAAACAAACAATCATAATTTAGTATAGAACAGCTATGAATTTATTTGATACGATCAGTGAAGATATTAAGAAAGCCATGCTTGCCCAAGATAAGGTGAAGTTGGATGCCTTGCGTGGTGTGAAGAAAGAATTTTTAGAAGCTAAAACCGCCAAAGGAGGCAACGGAGAATTGAGCGATGAACAAGCCATTAAGATTCTTCAAAAAATGGTAAAGCAAAGAAAGGATGCAGCCGAGATGTATGTAAATGCAGGTCGTCAGGAATTAGCCGAGAAGGAAATGGCCGAAACCGGCATTATTGAAGCATACCTACCAGCCCCTATGAGCGAAGAAGAACTCGCGTCAAACATTCTTTCCATCATAGAACAATTGGGAGCGAAGGGTCCACAAGACATGGGCAAAGTGATGGGTGCAGCCAACAAGGCCTTGGCAGGAAAAGCCGAAGGTAGGATTATAGCCCAAAAAGTGAAGGAGTTGTTGAATCAGATGTCTTAAATCCGTTGAAAAATCATACTCCTTCTTCTAATGACGGGTCTCCATCAAGCGAGTTGATAAGTCGCTATAAAAAATACATGCATGGAGAGAGTGTGAATGGTTACTTTGATGTAGAAGAAATCGAGGTATTAGTGGATTAT
>CALGCU010000127.1 GCA_937886455.1 uncultured Bacteroidales bacterium
GAAGCTGCTAATAACGAAATCTACACCGCACAAGCTTATTTCCAAGTAGATTCATTCCGAGTAGCCTTAGAAGGCGACAATAATGTATGCATCGGTTTTGAAGCCATCACTGATCAATATGGAATTACAAAAGCTGGCAAATTGTCTAACTATTATGCCGGTGTTTGTCACTACAAATTAGGCAACTATGAAGAAGCTATCAACTACCTGAAGAAATTTGGCAACAAAGATAAAAATCTCTCTTTGGCTGCTAAACAATTATTAGGAGATGCCTATGTTGCTACAGAAGACCTTGCTAAGGCTGTAAAATGCTTTAACCAAGTAGCAAAAGCCGGCAACAGCATCATCAGCCCTATGAGCCTTAAAAAATTAGGACTTGCTTACGAAAGCCTTGGGGAAAATGTAAAAGCTATCGAAGCCTACAAAACTCTCTTGAATGACTACCCTCAAAGCATGGAAGCTTCTGATATTGAAAAATATATCGCTCGTTTGGAACAAGCAAAATAAAGACCTTTATGGCAACTAAATATCATAATTTGTCTGCTTACAACGCAGACGAACTGCCTAACGCTGACGTACTGAGACGCCAGCGTTTTGCTATTGCTGTAGCCGATTGGAATAGCGAAATTACTTACGCTTTACTGGAAGGTGCTTATGACACTTTGGTTAAACATGGCGTACTGGAAGAAAATATCAAAGTAGTGCATGTACCGGGTACATTTGAACTCACTTATGCAGCTAATAAGTTGCAGCAAGAACAGTGCTATGATGCAATCATCGCTATTGGCTGTGTCATTCAAGGTGACACTCCCCATTTCGACTACATCTGCCAAGGCGTGTCTTATGGTTTATCCAAGCTGAATGCTGAAGATTTCATAAACTTCACCAAACGTAAAGGACCGGTGATTTTCTCGGTACTCACCACACTGACCAAACAACAAGCACTGGACAGAGCTGGTGGCTCACTCGGAAACAAGGGAGTGGAAGGCGCTATTACAGCCATCAAAATGGCAAATATCGAAACAACCTTATAAGTATAGAGTGAAAAACATAACACTCTCCACAAGACAGATAATAACATGTCCATAGAAATCACAGCACTACACAAGGATATTGGGAAACGAACCATCCTTACAAACATTCATTTCTACGCAGGTACCGGAGAAATTGTGGGTTTGTTAGGACCTAACGGAGCTGGAAAAACCACCCTCATGCGCACTATCACAGGTGCTTATCAATATCACTCCGGTAGTGTCAAAGTGTGTGGAATGGAGGTAAAAGATTTTCCGCAAGAAACGGCTGCTAAGATAGGATACCTTCCGGAACATAATGCACTCTATGACGACATGTACGTACAAGAATACCTACTCTACACCGCAGGGCTCAAGAAGGTAAAAAACGCACATGAACGCACTGAAACTCTCATACAAGAAGTAGGACTCACTCCGGAACGCCACAAGAAAATTGGGGCACTCTCAAAAGGATACCGCCAACGAGTAGGCATTGCACAAGCATTAATGTCCGACCCACAAGTACTCATACTTGACGAACCTACCACCGGACTTGACCCCAACCAACTGGAGGAAATACGCTCATTGATTAGACGCGTAGGACAAAACAGAACCGTATTGCTCAGCACACACATCATGCAAGAAGTAAAAGAAATGTGCACAAGAGCTGTAGTGATTAACCACGGACAATTTGTCGCCGACCTGCCAGACCTTTCGCTTCAACAAAAGGATGAATACACGCTTGACATCCAACTAAAGCGCACTCCTACAGAGGAAGAATGGAATATACTTACACAAATTACTGAACGTACACTACTTCCCACACATATATGGCGCATCAACAGCAAAGAAGACATCAGGGAGTCATTATTTCAATGGGCTGTACAGTGTAACAATCCTCTGCTGCACATGACCCTGCACACACGCTCCATAGAAGATATTTTTAGGGAAACAACCCTCAACAAATCATAACAAGAATGGACGAAAACTTCAACATACGGGCACAACAAATGGAGAAAGAAAGAGACGTGGAAAATGCATTGCGTCCTCTGTCTTTTTCAGACTTTAGTGGTCAAAACAAAATTGTTGAAAACCTGCGTATCTTTGTGCAAGCTGCCCGACTACGAGGCGAAAGCCTGGACCACACACTGCTACATGGACCTCCCGGATTAGGGAAAACCACCTTGTCCAACATCATAGCCAACGAACTGGGAGTAGGTTTTAAAATAACTTCCGGACCTGTATTAGACAAGCCTGGCGACTTAGCTGGTCTATTGACATCATTGGAAACTAACGATGTATTATTCATTGATGAAATACACCGCCTTAGCCCGGTTGTGGAAGAATACCTCTACTCGGCTATGGAAGACTATCGTATTGACATCATGATAGATAAAGGTCCCAGTGCACGCTCCATACAAATTGACCTCAACCCTTTCACCCTAATTGGAGCAACCACACGAAGTGGATTGCTCACTAGTCCTCTGCGCGCTCGTTTTGGCATCAACTGCCACCTGGAATACTATGACACAGATGTGCTCACCACCATTGTCACTCGGTCAGCTCATCTTTTAGGCATGGAAATCAATTCACAAGCAGCGCAAGAAATAGCCGGTAGAAGTCGAGGAACCCCGCGTATAGCCAATGCCTTGCTACGACGTGTACGTGACTTTGCTCAAGTTAAAGGGTCAGGAAAAATTGACCTGGAAATTGCACGATATTCACTCGAAGCACTCAATATCGATAAGCACGGCTTAGATGAAATTGACAATAAGATTTTGCTCACCATTATTGACAAGTTTAAAGGCGGACCTGTAGGGCTCACCACTATCGCTACTGCATTAGGTGAAGATCCCGGCACACTGGAAGAAGTATACGAACCTTTCCTCATCAAAGAAGGATTCATGAAGCGCACTCCACGTGGGCGTGAAGTCACAGAATTAGCCTATAAACACTTAGGAAAGAACATCTACAATAACGACTTTGGAACTCTTTTTTAGCATCTCATGATTAGCATTAAAATAGACAACATTGACAACCTCCCGCAAGCAGCAAACTCTTTCCTATCACACATTGACCACCGAAAAGTGTTTGCCTTTCATGGTGAAATGGGTGCTGGTAAAACCACCTTCATCAAAGCACTTTGTGACGTATTGGGAGTGGAAGATATTGTTAATAGTCCTACTTTTGCTATTGTCAATGAATACACCACTCAAGAACAAGAAACAATCTATCATTTCGATTGCTATCGCATAGAAACTCCGGAAGAAGCCTATGACTTTGGTGCCGAAGACTATCTGTACAGCGGAAATCTCTGCCTGATCGAATGGCCGCAAAACATTGAAACACTCCTGCCGGATGACACACGACACGTCTTCATTGCCGAAAATCCTGATGGAACACGTACACTCACTATGGAGGAATAAAAAAAACACACTATAGAGCCAAAACAACACAAATTTACTTCTCAGAAGATGAAGTATAAACAAAACCAAGAAAAAAAACGATATAATTTGGTTGTTTCACACAAAACACCTATCTTTGCGCTCGCAAATGGAATAATGGTACCTTGACCGAGTGGTTAGGTAGCGGTCTGCAAAACCGTGTACAGCAGTTCGACTCTGCTAGGTACCTCCAAAAAGAGAAGAACATTTTTCTTCTCTTTTTTATGAAAAAGTGGGACTGAAGAAAGTATTTGCGTATCTCAAAATATTCATGTAATTTTGCAACGCAAATAAGGGCAGTTACCAGAGTGGCCAAATGGGGCTGACTGTAACTCAGCTGTCTTTCGA
>CALGCU010000128.1 GCA_937886455.1 uncultured Bacteroidales bacterium
GATGATTATATTAAAGATAGATTAAATACTATTGATACTGATGCTCAAAATCTTATTATTGCTGAACACAGATGTACTCGTAATGAAATAAAGAAAAAAGCTAAAATTAGCTCTAAAAGCAATTTACAATCAAAAACAAAGAGTATATGAAACATTTTACATTTTTTGCCCTGATGGTGGTAGTAATAGGTTTGTTTAGTTGTGAATCAGGTAATTATCCTTATGTGTCGCCCTCCGGTAACAATAACACAACGCCTACCACTCCTAAGCCGGTGGCACACTTTATACATATAACAAGAGCTCCTTTAACAGCCTGTTTTACTAATAAATCAACAGATGCCACCCGGTATCATTGGGATTTTGGTGATGGAACCACTTCAACAGTAAAAGATCCTATTCATAAATACAAGAAAAAAGGAGTGTACAGGGTGAAGCTTAGAGCCACCGGACCGACCGGCAGTGCTGTGAGTGAAAGTAATGTGACAGTGGAGAATCCGACTCGAATCTACTTTGCCGGTGTGACATACGAGAAACTATCAGTGGAGAATGAATACATAAAATTTAAGCTTGTGGATGATGATATTTTCACTACCACCTGGTGTCATTCCGCGTATGAGTTAATTTCATCGGCTAATTTGCCCAATGATTTTATCTTGCAGGAGCCGGTGTTGATGAATGGGTTATATGAAGACGATTATTATGTAATCAATATTTATTATAGTAAGAACACTTCGGGTGATGGAACTAAGTTGGCCGGTTTTAAATTTTATACATCTGAAATCTATGATGGCTATCCGGAAAAACTAAGTTGGTCAGAAAACAAAGGAAATAAAATAAGTTGTCATTTTACATATAAATGAGAAGTATTATGAAGCGCATTGTTGTGATGTTTGTGAGCCTTCTTTGTTTGAGCTCTATGATGGCAGAGACTTATGACATGATTATCACTATTGATCGTGAGCAGATTCAAGGCCTTGTAAAAGAAATATCAGAAGAGAAAATTAGTTATTCACGTCCCGATCGTCCGAACACAGTGGTATATACCCTACCTCGTTCAAAGGTAGTTCTTATTCAGTTTGCAGATGGTAGTATTGAATTGTTTCAAGATAAACCAGCAGCGTCCAAAGCGGAGGTGGTGGCTGAGCAGATAACAGATACTGTGAAAAAAGAAGTTGCGTCCTTAGACATGGTGACTGAACACCAGCCTTCGTCTTCTGTAGATTCTGTGAATCATGCTTTGTCTTCCAGGATTTTTAGAGATGGTAGAGAATATATGCACAACAGCACCTATATTTCAGCCAAGCAGGTGGGCATTATTCTTAAAAACAATGATGCCGTAGCTTATACACATTGGAAGAAAGCAGATAATCTTGCTTTGAGTGGTGCTGTGATAGCCGGTGTGGGTTTAGGCTCTATATTAGGCGGGCTTGGTACTATCCCGTTGGGAGTTCCGGTTTGTTTAGGGCTAACAGCGACAGGATTAGTGTTAACAGGTGTTGGTACAACTTTAATTCTTTGTGCACCTATTCACTATGAAAAAGCCCTTGATATCTACAATGAGAAATATGATAGATACACCACTTTGAGTTTTTCAGCTTCCCCGCAATCACTTTCATTTAGTGTGTGTTTTTAGGAATGTCTAGGCATTGTTTGTCGGTGGGGGTGATAGAGGGTGTGTTAGTGATAAAAAAGATGTGTCAGAATAGAATTTGACACATCTTTTTTGTTTGTTTTAAATGCTATGGTTTATTCATTTTTTTGCGTTCTGCACTCACCTTTCACTATCTTTAAACAAGATAGGCTTCACCTTAGCATAAAAAATAAATAAATTTATTTTAAATAATCAAGGCAGCGGTTCAGCATAAAAAATAAGCAGGCTTATTTTATTCTGCGTTCACCTTGCACTTGTTTTGTTCTGCTTTCGGTTTGCATAAATTTCTTTCGTTCGGCAGAGTAAATGAATTTCCTCTTCGCTTACTTAATCGAAATTTTGCACTATCTTTAAATAAAATAGGCTACGGTTCGGCATAATCAAAAAATAAACAAGTTTATTTTTTTGCTTCTGCGCTCACCTTTCACTATCTTTGAATAAAATAGGCTTCACCTTAGCATAAAAAATAAATAAATTTATTTTGTTCTGCTTTCGGTTTGCACTATCTTTGCCAAAGTAAATTGTAAAATTATGAACAAAAAGAATTTATTACTTATCTTATCAGGTGTGTTTGTATTGTTGCTCTTAGGTTCTTGTACATGGCAGAATGAAGTGCATAGTACACCTGACATTCGTTATTATTCACCTATCACTCGCCATGCAGGTGACACGTTGTTGATTGATACATTGTTTGTAACTGTGGGAGAAGAAGGTTATGTGCTTGACACTTTGCAAGTGGGAGATACTGTTTGTTTTGACTTGTTATTTAACACTGGGTATAATAACATGCAGCGCATCCATATTAAGAATGACACTACATGTTCACGGTTGTGTTATTTTTTCCGCGACCAGTTGGAAGAATTGGTGTTGCCATCTTCTCGTTTTGATGAAGGAGAATTTTTTTTCGAAGAAGGTGTGATGGCCATCCGAATGCAGGTGGGGTATATAGCTACTGCACCCAGCAAAAACCCGAAACTCTATTTTAGTGTAGAGTCGGATTCTAAGTATAGCCCGGGCAAAAGGAGTATCACTACTCCTATCATTCCTAAGCGAGATTAGTAATCCTTTTTGTTATGCGACTGAAAGAACGCTTTGAGGGTGTTCTGGCTTGGTTTGGAGAAAATATGCCTTTTGCCGAGTCGGAATTACACTACCACAATCCTTATGAGTTGTTGGTGGCTGTGATGCTTTCTGCGCAGTGTACAGACAAAAGGGTGAATATGGTTACTCCTGCGCTTTTTAAAGCATTTCCCACGCCTCAAAAGCTTGCTGCTGCCACTGTGCAGGAAGTGTTGGAGTATATCCAGCGTCACCAGACAGATTTTATTGGTTTCAAGACTCAACTTTTGAGTGAAGATGCAGGAAATGATCCAGTGAAACGCGCGGTTATGAT
>CALGCU010000129.1 GCA_937886455.1 uncultured Bacteroidales bacterium
CTCTTGAGGCATTGGATGTAGGATTGTGTCAACATCCTAACCATCCAGAGTTATTACAGAAACGCGTCAAAGTATTGATAGAAAGAGGAGACTTAAATGAAGCGGAATGTTGCCTGGAACACCTCATTGAGCATGACAGTTATGATACGTGTATTCTCAAAACGGAAATTCTGGCGAAATTTAATCGAATAGAAGAAGCTAAGGAAATGGCTCTGCATATACTGCGACACCATGATAGTTCCGAAGCAGCCTATCTTGACATTTCAGATATATTTAGGGATTGTGACCAACATTCCACCGCCTTATATTTTATAGAACAGCGAGAGAAAGTGGCACCTTTATCCGTGGACATGCTTTTTGAGAAAGCATACTTTCTGGAACAAGAAGGTGACTACGAACAAGCCATTCAAACCTATCAAGATATCATTTCCATTGATTCATACATTGGCGAGGCTTGGTTTAACTTAGGTCAGGTGTATTACACTCTACAAAGATATGACGAGGCAATCCATGCCTATACCATGTACGTTACAATCAATGAAGATGACCCATTGGCATGGATTCAAAAAGGACACGCACATTTTCTTAACAAGGATGCTGATAGCGCTCTAACATGCTACACAAAATGCATGAATTTCTATAGCGAGAAGTGGGAGTTATACATTTTTATTGCAGAATGCTTGGTATTGAAAAAAGAATATGATAAAGCCATTGGGTTTTATCAAGATTCCCTAAACGAACGCTCCAACAACTACAAGGCCCTTATAGGACTTGCTGTTTGCCATATAGAGACAGGAAATTATATAGAGGCACAACGTAATCTATTCACAGCGACAAATATATCTCCAGAATCATATGAAGCCTGGTTTTATTTGGGAGAAATAGAGAATTTTCAACATCATACGCAGGCAGCAATAGAGTATTTTAAGAAATCATACATGCTCAATGATACTGATATTGTAATAGGGATGGCATTAGGACACATCTATGCTAACATGAAGGATTATGATAAGGCCATACCCTATTATCAAAAGGCGCTTGAATATGCCGACGAGTTTCAACGTGTTGATATATTAGTGTTTTTGGCTACATGTTATTATTATACCGGTCAACATGACATGACCTTGTATTATGCAGAAAAAGCCATCAAACAAAATGCTGATGCATTGAGTTTTTTCTACACAATGTGTCCTGAAGCCGTAGATACATTATCAGATATCATTGAAGAAAACAATCACAAAACTACAAAACAATAAAATATGAAGAATTGGATCTTATTATTTTTAAAAGGTGTAGCCATGGGGGCTTCGGATGTTGTTCCTGGTGTATCAGGAGGGACAATCGCCTTTATAACCGGAATCTACGAACGCTTGCTCGCGGCTATCAAGAGTTTTAACTTCAGCAATATAAAATTATTGTTTACCGGAAAATTCAAACAATTCTGGAAAAACATTGACGGTAACTTCCTGCTCTGTTTATTTGCAGGGATAGCCACAAGTTTTCTTTCCTTAGCCAAACTTATCACTTACTTGATTGAATACCATCCCGTAGAGATTTGGTCATTCTTTTTTGGTCTCATCATTGCTTCAACTATTTTTGTAGGACGCGGGGTAAAGTGGAATTGGAAGACAGCCTTATCTTTCATATTATTCACTCTGCTTGCCTTCTTTATAACATCTCCCCAGAATGCACCCTTACAATTTAGCACAGAAACAGCCTATTGGTACATCTTTTTATGTGGTTCAATAGCCATTTGTGCTATGATTCTTCCCGGCATTTCGGGTAGTTTTATGTTAGTTCTATTAGGTCAATACACATATATTCTACAATCACTATTAGAACTCAACATTCCAGTCATTTTAGTATTCGCCTGCGGAGCTATCATCGGCATTGTAAGCTTTTCTCATTTACTTACCTGGTTGTTTAAGCATTATGAAATGATAACCCTATCAGCCCTCACCGGTTTTATGTCGGGTTCACTCAACAAAATATGGCCATGGAAAGAAACATTGGAAACCTACATAGATCGTCATGGTAAAGAACAAGCTTTAATTCAAAAAAACATACTACCCACAATTGACAGTCAATTTTTATGTGCCATTCTCCTCATCTTAGTCGGCATAGCATTGGTACTTAGCATTGAATATATTTCTAACCATCAAAAGAAGAATCAAGCTGTATGAAACACTTTGGTCTAATTGGTTATCCTTTAGGACATTCCTTTTCGCAAAAGTTCTTTACACAGAAGTTTCAACAAGAAGGAATCAATGCTGTCTATGAACTCTATCCACTCCTTCAAATAGAGGAATTTCCGAATTTATGTAAACAAACCTGTCTAACCGGTCTCAATGTAACCATTCCTTATAAAGAAACCATCATTCCCTATCTGCATGAATTGGATCACACTGCTGCAGAGATTGGGGCTGTAAATGTCATCAAATTTACACGTAACAACGGATTAGCACATCTGAAAGGATTCAATACAGACGTTATTGGCTTTATGGAAAGCATACGTCCACATCTAACCCAAGAACACAAAAAAGCCCTAATATTTGGTACAGGAGGAGCATCAAAAGCAATTGAATATGGTCTAAAACAACTGGGTATAGAGACACAACTTGTTTCACGACATAAGCGGGTAAACACCCTCACATATTCAGAACTTACCCTTGATACATATAACGACTATCAAGTATTGGTCAATGCCACACCATTAGGGACCTATCCTAATGTCAATGAATGTATTCCCATTCAGTTTGATAATATAACAGAAAAACATTTATTGTTTGATGTTGTTTATAATCCCGAAGAAACACTATTTTTGCAACAAGGAAGGGCACATGGTGCAATAACCATAAATGGTATTGGCATGCTACATGGTCAAGCAAAGGCAGCATGGGCTATTTGGAACTCATAATAACAAAGATATGAAACGTTACCATTATTTACTACTCGGTCTCTTAACATCATTAACAACCTTAGCACAACAGCCACATAAAGGAGAGTCGGTGCTTCTATACCATCTGCCAAAGACCACCATTGTCTTTCAACTTAGTATAGAGAAGACCATTCAACAACCCGGTAAGTTTTATCTATACGCAGAAAAATATCTGGGTACTACTGATGTTATCACAGAAGCAAAAGAATCATACACACTAAAAAAAGTAAGCATCAAAACCAAAAGCGAAGCAGACCTTAATCGCACATACGCTATTCCCATCTCCGAGAAAATGAATGCATCATATGAGGTAAATAAAAAAGGAATTCTATGTAGCATCAATACACAAGTTACACACGCCACACCTAAAACATCTACAAGTACTCAATCTGCACGAAAAGTCAGCACAGAAATAACAGAACTCAGTCCGTATAACGAAGAGCAGATGCGCGCTAATTCTATTGGGAAAATGGCAGAAGAGGTTGCACAACAAATCTACCGCATCAGAGAAAGTCGCTTAAATTTATTGATGGGTGATGTTGACCAACTCCCAAACGACGGAAACTCTCTCAAAACTATGCTAAAACAACTCAATGAAGAAGAAAAAAAGCTATGTGCCTTGTTTGTAGGAACTACCACTACAACATCCTATCAAGGGACACTTGAATATACACCCTCTGAGCGTTTGGACAACCACATATTATTCCGTTTCTCAGCGCAAGAAGGTGTAGTTTCCGCAGATGACCTGAGTGGTGAACCTATTTACCTCAATCTGACACCTACGATTCAAGACTATGCACCAGAGACCAAAAAAAGCAAAAAGAATCAAGTTGAGACTGCCATCTATTATAACAAACCCGGCTCAGCCATAGTAGTTGTGAGTGATGGGCAAAAAAATCTTTGTAAAAAGAATATTATCATTCCACAATTTGGCATCAGCATTCCATTACCTATGTCACTATTTGAGAAAAATAACTACAAAGCCATTTTTGACACTAAAACAGGAGCATTATTAGAACTAACCAAATAATTATCAATATGAACAAACAAATTAAAATTATTGGTATTGCCGGCATTATTATCATATTCATCCTGCTTGGGATAACACTTTGGAGTGTACATGAAAACCAACAAACCAAAGTAGAGATGGCAGAAATGGAGGACATGATTAACTTTGAAAAAGAACAATTAGAAGAGGAATTCAATGACTTCGCTATGCAGTTTGATGGATACGGAGCTGACATTCACAATGATTCTTTGGTAAACCTTTTAGACCAAGAAAAACAAAAAGTAGTTCAACTCTTAGAGGAACTCAAACTCACAAAAGCGACTAACGCAAGACGAATAGCAGAACTCAAAAAAGAACTTGCAACAGTACGTTCGGTTATGGTACAATATGTACACCAGATTGACTCACTTGACCGGATAAACAAAACACTTGTAGCCGATAATATTGCCATCAAGAAGAAATATGAAGATGTTTCACAACAAGCCGAGATACTACAACAAGAAAAAGAAGCATTACATCAAACTGTTGTAAGAGCTAGCATGCTTGAAATTTACGACTTTAAAGTTGAAATGCTTAATAAAAAAGACCGCATAACAAAGCGATACACACAAATAGCCAAACTAAGATTTGCATATGGGATTGCGAAGAACATCACCACAGAACCCGGGATGAAAACACTCTACCTTAGAATAGTACGACCGGATGGTGAAGTGCTACAAAAGTCAGCAGAACATCTTTTTTCATTTGAAAATACAGAATTAGTCTATTCACTAAAGAAAGATTTTGAATATGCCGGCGAAGCCATTACCGATGAACTATATTGGACTGTAGAAGAAATACTACCCATTGGAGAATATAGTGCAGACTTCTTTATTGATGGTCGTCAACTTGCTCGCTTTAATTTTCGTATAGAAAAATAGGACAAACAACATTTATGAAATATCTAAAGAAATATTCACTACTACTCGGAATACTTTTGACAATATTAGTCAACGTGCTTTCAGTAACGTTCTTTCATCGATTTGATATGACATCAGATAAACGTTACAGCATTAGTAATCCCACCAAAGAACTGATGCGCAGGCTTCCAGAGCCCGTTTCCGTTACAATATATTTAGATGGGGATATGAATACAGGATTCCTACAATTGAAACGAGCAGTAGGCGAACTCTTAGATGAATTGTCAGTATATTCAGCACACAATCTACAATATCACTATTGTAATCCTACTACACTCACAGGTAATGAGCGTGATCGTTTGTTAGAAGAATTCGAGCTTTTAGGTATTCATCCCACTGTCATACACGAACGTAATAGCGAAGGGAAAGCAGTACAACGCATGTTGTTTCCTTGGGCAAAGATCACATTAGGTAATCACAGCGAAACAATCTGTCTGCTAAAAAACATACGCGGACTAAGTGGAGAAGAGAACCTTAATATTTCCATTGAAAACCTTGAATTTGCTTTCACTGACGCCACACGCCTGCTATGTCAAAAAGAAATAACCAAGATTGCTTTCATTGAAGGACACGGCGAATTAAGCGAATATCACACATGGGACATTTCACGAGCATTAAGCAGATATTTCCAAATTGATAGAGGACAACTAAACAACGACCCTAACATACTTTCGCCGTATAAAGCCATCATTATTGCATCACCACGAGAACAATTCAGCGAACAAGACAAATTTATCATTGACCAATACATCATGAATGGAGGACGCGTATTATGGTTGTTAGACGGAGTACGACTTGACGAGAATAGTCTGAGCACTACCGGGATTTCACCCACTATTCCGCTTGACTTGAATCTCACCGATATGTTATTTCGTTATGGAGTACGCATCAACCCCATGATTATTCAAGACGAACAGTGTCTTATGGTTCCAGTGAACGTAGCAGCAGAAGGAACGACTCCTCAATTTCAACCCATGCCATGGTATTTTGCCCCTCTATTGCTTACTTCACCCAACCATTCCGTTTCACGTAACACCGCACAAGTAAGTGGTACATTTGTCTCTTGCATTGACCTTGTGGGAGATGACACCCGCATACAAAAAGAAATTATCTTGGCCTCCTCCAATGCCACTCACCTCATCAGTGCACCAGCTGCTATCAACGTAGAAGAATTTGAAATCACC
>CALGCU010000130.1 GCA_937886455.1 uncultured Bacteroidales bacterium
CCCCCTCCGCTCCGCTCCGTAAACTACGCTACACTCGTCCCCCTGAGCAGGGCGACAGTGCGGTTAGAACTTGTATATGAGAGAGTTACGCTTGTTTGTGTGGCGAATAAATTTTATAAATACAGTGCTACGTCATTGGAGGGCGATAGTGCTTTTTAGTTAGCACTTAAATATAAAAGTTATTAGGATATTAGGTTATAGGTTTTTTTGTGTAGTAATAAAAAAAGAAGTGATAGGGATTTCTATCACTTCTTTTTGTTTGTTTTGCTATGAATGATTATTTCAAAGCAGCGTTGAGTTTAGAACCAGCTTTGAATTTAGCAGTTTTCTTAGCAGGGATAGCAATAGTTTGTTTTGTTGCTGGGTTGATACCAGTGCGTGCAGCGCGTTCCAAAACAGAGAAGCTTCCGAATCCAGGAAGAACTACTTTATCACCGGCTACCAATGCGTTTTCAATAACTTTCAATGTTGCATCAAATACGTTTTGTGCATTTGCTGCGCTAACACCTGCTTGAGCAGCGATAGCTTTAACTAATTCAGCTTTTGTCATAGTCGTAAATGTTTAAAATTAAATAAAGATTATATACAATATCTGTAACTCATTGATACCTCTAATCCAAGTAAGAAATATAAAATCATCACTAATACCCTGCAAATGTAATACTTTGGTTTATAAAATCCAAATAAAAACAAATAAAAAGATGTTTTTGTGTGCGATTTATGTTAAAAAGTGGTTTTTGTGGAGGGTAATTGGTATTCGTAGTGCGTTTTGTTTTTACTTTCTAATGCTTTTTACTTATTTTTGCAGAATAGATTTTTATTGTATTTATGTCTCAATTTCGTTCATCTTTTTTGAGTTCTATCCCTGTGGTAGTTAAAAACTTATTGTTGCTCAACTTATTTATTTGGTTGGCTGATTTGTTGTTGCCTCAGATAGTTTCGGATTTTTTGCCGAATTTTGATTTGTCAGACTATTTAGGTCTTCATTATTGGGCCTCCGATCGTTTTAATGCATTGCAGTTGCTTTCCTATATGTTTATGCATGCATCTTTTGAGCATTTGTTTTTCAATATGTTTGCTGTGTATATGTTTGGTTCGACATTGGAGAATCAGTGGGGTGGAGTGCGTTTTTTGTTTTATTATTTGCTCACCGGTGTTGGTGCCGGCATAGTTCAAGAGATTATGTGGACTGTAGAGTATCATTCTTTACTGAGTGCTCTTGATGAGGCTATTTCGATGGGTTCGGGTGTTGTGTTATTGCCTTATGAGGGTGAGTTGAGCAAGATGTTGAGTTTCTCAGATTTGCGTTATTTTGATGCTCCTGCTTTGCTTCATATGAAAGAGTTGCTTTTGAATGCTCCGGTGACTGTGGGTGCTTCGGGTAGTGTTTTTGGTTTGTTGTTGGCATTTGGTTGGTTGTATCCTCAGGCTGAGTTGATGTTGTTGTTTTTGCCGATACCGATTAAGGCTCGTTTGTTTGTGGCGCTTTATGCCGTTGCTGAGCTTTTCCTTGGTGTGGCTAATTTTTCAGGAGATAATGTAGCCCATTTTGCTCACTTGGGTGGTATGATTTTTGGATACTTTTTGATTTTATATTGGAAGAAAAGAGGTACTTTGTATTAGATGTGTTTCTTTTTTTTCGTGAAAATTGATTTGTAGTATGGATTTTTTCAAGCAGTTGTTTCAGCGTTTTAGGAGTGCGGATAACTTATTGCGCCTTATTTACATCAATGTGGGTGTGTGGGTTGTTTTGGCATTGCTATCTTTGGTTTTGAAATTGTTTACTTTGTCGGATGGTGTTTTGGTGGATTGGTTGGCTACTCCATCCAATGTGATGCTTCTTTTGCGTCGTCCTTGGACATTGTTGAGTTATATGGTGGTTCACAAGGCATTTTTCCACTTGTTTTTCAATATGCTTTGTTTGTATTGGTTTGGTAAGGTGTTTTTGATGCAACATAGTGAGAAGCAGCTTGTAGGCCTTTATGTAGTAGGCGGGTTGTTTGGTGCCTTGGTGTATGTGTTGAGTTATAATTTTTTTCCTCTTTATGCCGATGTTCGTCATTATTCCACTTTGATAGGCGCATCAGCCTCAGTGATGGCAATTATTGTGGCTTCTGCTATGCAAATGCCTAATATGCAGATGCGTGTGTTGTTGATAGGTAATGTTAGTTTGAAGTACATTGCTATTGTGACTGTTTTGGTGAGTTTTTTGGGTATTACATCCGAGAATGCAGGAGGAGAGTTGGCTCATTTGGGTGGCGCTTTGGCAGGTTATTTATTTGTTGTATTTTTGCGTCGTGGAAGCGATTTGACCATTTGGTTTTCCCGTTTAGTGGATTGGTTGAGCAGATTGTTTACGCCATCCAAGCGCAAGAGGTCAAAGTTTCATTATAAACGTCCGGTGTCGGATGCAGAATACAATGAGCAGAAGGCTTCGCATAATGAGCAAGTAGATTTGATATTAGACAAGATAAAACGTTCAGGCTACGAAAGTCTTACGAATGATGAAAAGGAGTTACTTTTCCGCCGATAATCGTCCTTGGTATCGCCAATTAGTTAAGTTGGTAGTAATTGCGTGCAATTTTATCGTTGCATTGTCTATGCTGTTGGGTGGTTTAACATTGTGGATAGGTCCGGAGGTATTGTCTTATTTGAGTTGTTTGGGTTTGGCGTTTCCTATCCTTGTGGTGTGTAATATCTTGTTTGTTCTTTTTTGGTTGTTCATGCGTGATGTGTGGTGTTTGTTGTCCCTCAGTTTGTTGTTGATTTTATATGTTCCGATAAAATATACTTTTTGTTTTAATCCGGGTAAGCCTTCCGAAGTGAGTGGTGAGAGTATTTCGGTGTTGAGTTATAACACGATGACATTAGGTAGGTTTGCGCCTCACAAGCCGGGTAATCCCAATGCTATTTTGGCGTATATTGTGCAGGAGAGTCCGGATATTGTATGCTTGCAGGAATTTGGAGTAGCCAAATCGGGTAATAATTTGCGTATGTCGGATGTGAAGTCGGCTCTACGAGACTATCCTTATTCGCATATAGAATATACAACCAACACCCAGCGTAAGAGTGTGGGTATTGCTACATTTTCAAAGTATCCCATTGTGCGGAGGGAGAATTTGGGTATAGATTCTCGTTTTAATGTTGTGATATTTTCCGATGTTGTGGTAAATGGCGATACAGTGCGGGTGTATAATTGTCATTTGGAGTCGAACAAGCTTACACCAGATGATGTCCAAGCGCAGTCGGATTTGATTCAAGATTTTGACACCCATCGTGCGAGTGTTTATGCCGGTTCGATAGTTCGTAAGTTGTCAGCGGCTTATCGTTTGCGTGCCACTCAGGCGCGTCAGGTGGCCAAGTCGGTAAGTGTTTCTCCCTATCCGGTGTTGTTGTGTGGTGATTTTAATGATGTGCCCAGTTCCTTTGCTTACAATACAATCAGGCGTTCAAAGAAGTTGGTAGATGCTTTTGTGGAGCGAGGAAATGGTTTAGGTTTGACCTATCAGCATAATTTGATTCATGTGCGTATTGATTATATCATGCATGATGATTATTTTTGCGCTGTAGAATGTGGTGTGGGCAAAGAAGGGACTTCCGACCATTATCCAGTGTATAGTAGATTATATAGAAAAACTAAATTATAATTAATCCCAATTTATAAATTATTTAAACAAAAAAACCATGAACATTCCATCAAATTTGAAGTACACAAGTGATCATGAATGGATCCGTGTAGAAGGTAATGAAGCTTATGTAGGAATTACAGATTTTGCTCAAAGCGAATTAGGCGAAATCGTATTCGTAGAAGTAGAAACAGTAGGTGAAACCATTGAAGCAAATGCTGTGTTTGGTAGTGTAGAAGCAGTTAAGACAGTGTCTGACCTTAACTTGCCTGTAACCGGTGAAATCCTTGAATTCAACGAAGAATTAGAAGATCATCCAGAATTGGTAAATGAAGATCCATACGGTAAAGGATGGATGGTGAAAATCACTGTAAACGATCCAGCAGAATTAGACGGATTGTTGGATGCAGCAGGTTACCAAGCTATTATCTAATTCTTTATTTAATATTTACAGGCGGGGTTATGGCTTCGCCTGTATTTTTTTCACGCAAAATTTATGAAAGCACAAGTAAGCATCATCATGGGTAGTACATCCGACCTTCCCATCATGGAGAAGGCGGCTAAGTTGTTGGATGAATTTGAAGTTCCATTTGAAATCAATGCCCTTTCTGCCCATCGTACACCTAAGGAGGTGGAGGAATTTGCCGCTCATGCCCAAGAGAGAGGTATTAAGGTGATTATAGCCGCAGCCGGTATGGCAGCCGCTCTTCCGGGCGTTATAGCAGCACAGACAACCCTTCCGGTGATAGGAGTTCCGATTAGTTCAAAGCTTGATGGTGTGGATGCACTCCTTTCCATCGTTCAAATGCCTCCGGGCATTCCTGTAGCCACTGTTGGTATAGATGGTGCGTTGAATGCGGCGATTTTGGCTTTGCAAATGCTTGCTTTGTCCGATGAAAACGTAGCAAATCGATTGGCTACTTATAAGTCAAACCTCAAGCAAAAGATTGTGGATGCCAATGCCGAATTGGCGAAGTTACAGTATAAGTATAAGGTGTAAGTTGCACCGATTTATGCCATAACAAAGCCGTGTCATTGTGTAGTGACGCGGCTTTGTTGTGTTGTGATTTATCGATTTTTGATGAAATAGGACAATCTTGTTATTCTTCACTCATATCATTTATCTCCACCCCTTGATTTTTTAAAAAATCTATCAGCGTATAGGCGTCTGCCCAACGAGTGTGAAGTGTGTAATTTTTTCCATTCTTGAGTGCAAAGATTAAGCATGGACGCTTTCCCCACACTGACCATGTTTTTGTCAAAGACAGCGAGTGGATATCAGTCAGTTCAAAATATGTGTTTCGTCGTTTGTTATGAGGGTAGAGTTGTACCTCATTCTTGATTAGACAGACGGGTTGATTTAGTTTACGCAAGTAGAAAATTATCATTACTAATGCTGTGAGCGCAACACCTATCTCATCGGGTCCTGTCCCTGTATAATTTGTGAATTGAAGAACTAAATAATACACAGCTCCAACAAACGCTACACCCATAAGCGCGTTGAGTACAACCCATAATGATAATGGTATATGATTAGGACGATAAGGGTAGCAAACAATCGATTTCATCGCAATTTATTCATTAAAAAGTGAAACATATTGGTAGTATATCATCTTTTTTTGGTAATCATGATTTCAAGAATAAAAGCAGCAAATAATCCCATTCCTATTCCAATTGCCATTGTTATCCAAAATAAGAAATTATTGATAATCCATTTTTTCAATAAGTAGTTAAACAACACACCAATCCCTACACCGAGTAAGGCAAAAACAGCCCGTACCTTTCCCCAGTTTAAGAAACTTGAATGGTACATTTGGCGTGTGTCATTCTTTTGTTCATTATCTTTGTTCTCCAGTAACTTTTGTCTTATGCGATGCTGTTTTACGACAGACCATATCTCCATGAATACTAACCAAAGAGGAAGTATAAAAACAAAAACAATGGCTATAATCAATGTAAATAAGTTGCAATCAGTATTCATGATAGTGTCTTATTCGTATTGTTGGTCATGTAAATTATCTCATCTTCATTAGATTTGGTATGTATAAACTCTTCTGGCTCCAGCCAAGAGTGTTATTAGCATAGGTACTACCATACAAACCACTTTTAACGTTTTTGGAAAACTCAATACATCCATTACTTGATACAATACAAATCCATACAACATTACCGCAAGTGGAACTCCAAAACACACCCCAATCAACTTAAGCCATGCCACCAAAGTTTTTTTAAGCAAATCGTGACGAACAACAGCAATCACTTCTTCTTGTATGCTTTTCATTTCCGGTTGCAGTTTACTCAGTTCTGCTAATAAAGTATCCAGTTCAGACTCGGTTATCTTACTCATAATTTATTTTTTGTTTTAGACTTTTGCGTATGCGGTGTATGCGTACCTTTACATTGTTTTCCGACTCGCCAATTTTTTGCGCAATTTCTTTTAAAGAATATTTTTCATAATAATGCCATATAATTATCTGTTGGTCATTGGTTGATAACAGTTTAATAGCATCTTCTAATTGCTGTAAGTATAGTTCATGTTCATCATCATACACATCATCCAACACATCAATGTTCTCTTTAAATGACACTTCACATGCTCTTTCTTTGTCTCTTAAATGATGTAAAGCTATATTCCTTGCAATAGTTGTAATCCACCCTCCAAAACATTCACCATGCCAAGTGTCTAATTTTTTGTAAGCTTGTATAAAAGCTTGTTGCACCACATCCTTACACTCTTCTTTATTTTCTATCATGCGCCCCACACTCCTATACACCTTTAACAGGTAACGCTCCATTAGAGTTTCAAATGCCTTTGCGTCAGCATTTTGTAACACTCTATACACTAATTCTATGTCATCGTTATAGGATTCCATTTCTATATATAATAGATTCAAAAATAGTGAAAAGGTTACACATTCATTTCCGGTATTTATAACAAAGCCGTGTCATTGTGTAGTGACGCGGCTTTGTTGTGTGCGAACAATGTTGTTAGTTCATTAATTTAAGAAGAATTGTAGCCAACGATCGTCAGCAA
>CALGCU010000131.1 GCA_937886455.1 uncultured Bacteroidales bacterium
CAACAAATAAGCGTATGCCGGTTCACCATCACGACCTGCACGACCTGCCTCTTGAAAGTAGGCCTCAGGGGTATCCGGCAAATCAAGATGAATCACACTACGAACATCGGGTTTATCAATACCCATACCAAAGGCATTGGTAGAAACAATGACACGAGTCTTACCAACCATCCAACTTTGCTGACGTTCATCTTTCTCAAAATGAGTTAAACCGGCATGAAAAAAAGCTGCACTAATGTTCTGTTGCTGTAAATATTCAGCCACCTCACGTGTCTTCTTACGATTACGAACATACACCACAGAAGAACCCGGAACACGATGAAGCAAATCGACCAAAGTACCAAGCTTATCTTCTACATGACGAACAATATAAGATAAATTATGACGTGCAAAACTCTTCCGAAAAACACAACGCTCACGAAATGCCAACTTATCTTGAATATCCTCAACTACCTGAGGGGTTGCAGTAGCCGTAAGAGCAAGAATCGGGACTGTAGGTTTTTGAACACGTATATTGGCAATTGACAAGTAAGGTGGACGAAAATCATAACCCCACTGAGAAATGCAATGAGCTTCATCCACTGCGATTAAGCAAACATTCATAGCACGCCAACGCCATAAAAACAAGTCAGTGGTAAGACGCTCTGGGGATAAATAAAGAAACTTATAATCACCATACACACAGTTGTCTAACAAACGCTCAATATCACGATTGGACATACCTGAATAGACTGCAACTGCCTTTATACCCATCTTATTGAGTCGTTGTACTTGATCTTTCATCAAAGCAATCAAAGGAGTCACCACGATACATAAGCCTTCCATCGCCAAAGCCGGAACTTGAAATGTGAGCGACTTACCTCCACCGGTAGGCATTAATCCCAAGGTATCACGACCCTCCATGACACTACGAATAATGTCACCCTGCAAGGGACGAAAGGAATCATACCCCCAATACTGCTTTAATATAGACAATAAATGGTGCACAGAAACAAACACTCATCAATAAACGCGATTACCAAAAATAGCAGAGCCTACACGAACTAAAGTGGCACCATACTCCAAAGCATACGGATAATCACCCGACATACCCATTGATAATTCACAAAAAGATGAATTCCCTGAAAAATAATGACCTTTTAAATGCAAATAAACCTCTTGAAGACGACGAAAATCATCACGTACACATGCCACATCATCTGTATTGCTGGCCATACCCATCACACCACAGATACGAACACCGGAACAAGCACGCCATTCTCCTTGTTCCATATATGCCAACAATTCATCAGGCGAAAAACCAAATTTAGTCTCTTCACGAGCCACGTGAACCTGTAACAAACAATTGACCACACGACCCACCTTCACTGCTTCTTTATGAATCTCACGCAACAAACGAGGTGAATCAACACCATGAATAAGATGAACAAAAGGAACAATGTATTTCACTTTATTAGTCTGCAAATGACCAATAAAATGCCATTGCAAATCTACCAAATCACGTAGTTCTTCTTGCTTGGCACACAATTCTTGAACACGACTCTCACCAAACAACCGCTCACCAACGGAATATGCTTCACGAATCAGTGAAACGGGATGAAACTTCGACACACAAACCAAACCCACATTGGCAGGTAAGGTAGCACGAATCAACTGAACATTTGTTGCTACTGACATACTTATTCTGTTACAACTTTAGTGGCAGTTGGAGACATATCACGCAACACATCCAATATAGAAGTTTCCACAACGGATACAATCTCATAATTACTGATAAGTGTACCGGACATACACTTCACAACTACATCAAAAGCTTCACGTACAGAACCAGCATGTGCTAAAACAGAAACAGATTTACGTTTCTCTACCTGCTTCTCTTCGTCAAAATCAATTAAATTAACTTTACAACGATACCAACGATCACCATCACCGAAGTCAAATAATTCCCACAAATTCATCTTTCTAATATTGGCAACCTCAAACTCTCCACGAATGTATTGCTTTACATACTCAATAACACGACCCTCAGCATCGGTAAAAGAAAAAGCACGAACAACATAATCTTCCGGTACTTTCTTCACTTTACCTTCCTCTATCAATTTATCGTACTTAACCTTACATAAGAAAAAATTATCTAACATATCAATCTAAAATTATATATACTTACAAGCAATTAAACAAAAATAACAATTAACATTATTCGTAGCAAAGATAATACAAGGCGAGTGAAATAGCAAAAAATAAGTACACTTATTTTTTTATATTTCCAAGCCGCAGTTTATCTTATCAAAAGATAATACAAACAATAAAAAGAAACAATAATCAAAGGTACATAAAGAATAAGTAATTTTTATTCCATCTAAATTAAACAACTTTTAGTATAAACACAAAGCACGTTAAGATTAAGAAGTTACGAGAATTTTAATAAAAATACACAGACAACTAAGACACAAACAGCAAATACTGAATATCAATCAATTACAAAAGAAGATAACAATACAAGATATTCATAATCAAGTACTAAACAACTAACCACCTGATACTCACAACAAAAACAACACACAAATATTTTCATAAAGAAAAACACTTGGGTAATTCAAAAAAAAAACAGAAATTCGCAGTGTGATTCTTAGAGGAGCAATGCAACTCCAATTTTAGCAACTAAGTAACTGATTCACAACAAGAAGTTAGTAAAAACTTCAGCGCTAAGTGAGCTACAAAACAATGTAGCTATCTCTTTGTCGCCAACTATACAAAAGAGAAAAACAAAAAAAAGAAAAGAGATTTAATGGTAAAAACGCAAACATATTGGAATCAATGTCTGCAAATATTCAAAGACAACGTTAGCGCCAAGGAATACGAAACTTGGTTCGCACCCGTTGCACCATTAAGTTATCAAAACAAGGTACTTACTTTACAAGTACCAAGCATGTTTGTAGCTGAGGTTTTAGAAGATAGATACATTGACCTTATTAGTAAAGCGATTCAACGTGTCATCGGACGTGATACACGTTTGGAATATAAAGTTATTGTTGATAAAACAAGCAATGCGAGCACAACAATACCTGGCGATACACATGTAGTGAATTACAACCAAACAATCACAAACAACCGTCCACTGCTACCACAAATTGACTCGCAACTAAATAACTCATATAGTTTTGAGGCATTGGTAGAAGGTGCTGGAAATAAACTCGCAAGAAACGCAGGACTCACAATCGCAAAAGCACCGGGAAAAACAGCCTTCAACCCGTTATTTATATACGGTAAATCTGGAGTGGGTAAAACACACTTGGCAAATGCAATCGGTTTGATGACAAAACAACTCAATCCGAATGCACGTGTATTGTACGTACCGGCACACACTTTCCAAATACAATACACAGATGCTGTTAGAAACAACAAGCAAATAGACTTCTTGAACTTTTACCAAACCATTGATGTACTCATTGTGGATGACATACAAGAATACATTGGAAGAACTGCAACACAAAATACATTCTTCCACATATTCAATCATCTACACCAAGCGGGCAAACAGTTGGTACTAACATCGGATAGAGCACCAATGGAATTGGAAGGAATGGAAGAACGACTCATAACACGCTTCAAATGGGGACTCTTAGCGGAATTAGAAAAACCTGATTACACATTAAGAAAGGCCATTCTCAAAAGCAAAATATATAGAGACGGACTAACAATCCCCGAGGAAGTAGTAGAATTTATCGCACAAAACATTACAGAAAGTGTGCGAGACTTGGAAGGCGTACTCATCTCTATCATGGCACATTCCACACTCACCAACGCGCCTATTGATATCGAACTCGCCAAACGAGTGGTAAGCAACGTAGTAACAATAGAAGAAAAAAATATCACAATCAAACAAATACGTGATGTGGTGTGTGAATACTTTGCTTTACCTGTCAACGCGATTGACACAAAGTCAAGAAAAAGAGAAATAGTACAAGCAAGACAAATTGCAATGTACTTATCAAAACAACTCACAAATAATTCGTTGGCAACAATCGGAAAAACCATTGGACAACGTGACCATGCAACTGTAATGCACGCATGCAACGTAGTAAATGACCAAATGGATATTGACAAGAGCTTCCGAAACACCATACAAGAAATTGAAAGCAAACTAAAATCATAAAAAAACACAACACATTTGCACGATATAAAAAAAAGTATTACTTTTGCACTCGCAATGCCCAGATGGCGGAATTGGTAGACGCGCTGGTCTCAAACACCAGTGGATTCACTTCCATGCCGGTTCGATCCCGGCTCTGGGTACCAAAACGGAGAAAGACAAAATCTTTCTCCGTTTCTTTTTACATAATACAACACCATTTGTCATTTCATCACACTTTTACTACCTTTGTAAAAACAAAATAAAATAATACAACATGAATATCTGTGCCATATCCACACCCGCAGGAATAGGCGGGATTGCAGTTATACGTATATCTGGGCCACAAGCATTAGAAATTACTGACAA
>CALGCU010000132.1 GCA_937886455.1 uncultured Bacteroidales bacterium
TGTCACTCCCTTTCCTGTTCCACACGACTCTACTGATTGTGTGGGATATGCACTGGAATATAACGGAGTGAGATTCTGTATTGCAACGGATGTGGGAGAGGAAACACAAATCATACGAGAACAAATATCAATGGCTGATTATCTGGTGATAGAGGCTAATCATGATAAACTCTTGTTGGCGAGAGGACCCTATCCTCAAAGACTGAAAGATAGAATCGCATCGCCAAGAGGACATCTTAGTAATGATAATTGTGCAAATTTATTGGCAAAAAACTTATCATCTCGATTAAAACATGTATATTTGTGCCATCTCAGCAAAGAGAATAATCAACCGAATGTGGCATATAACACAGTGAGGGAAATTTTAATGAAAAACGGAGTCGAAGTGGGACAACATCTGCAACTGACAATATTGGAGAGAACATCGGCTTCTAAAGTGTATGAATTAGTATAACGATTAAATAATTAGAGTGTTTATGAGGCTGGTCATTATTCCTACTTACAACGAAAAGGAAAATATCGAAAACATCATCCGCGCGGTGTTTAATCTGAAAATCGATTTCCATATCTTGGTTATTGATGATGGTTCGCCTGATGGTACTGCGGATATTGTCAAAAAACTGCAATCTGAATTTACAGAACAATTACACATGGTGCAAAGAAAGGGTAAATTAGGATTGGGTACGGCTTATATCGCCGGATTCAAATGGGCGATTGAGCATAAATATGACTATATATTTGAAATGGATGCAGACTTCTCTCATAACCCTAATGACTTGCTAAAACTCTATGATGCTTGCGCTAATCAAGGGGCAGACTTGGCTATCGGATCGCGCTATGTGAGCGGAGTGAATGTGGTTAATTGGCCTATGGGACGAGTCCTGATGTCTTACTTCGCATCTAAGTATGTGCGCACTGTACTCGGAGTGAAAATTGCCGACACCACAGCGGGATTTGTTTGCTACAAACGACAAGTTCTGGAAACAATAGAATTGGATAAAATTCAATTCAAGGGATATGCCTTCCAAATTGAAATGAAATATACTGCACATAAATGTGGCTTCGTTATCAAAGAAGTGCCAATCGTTTTTGTGAATAGAGAACTTGGAACGTCTAAAATGTCAGGTGGAATATTTGGAGAGGCTTTCTTTGGAGTAATGCGACTGAAAATGCAAAGTTGGTTTAGAAAATATCCGAAAAAGGTATGCTAATCTACAACGCGCGTATTATCAACGAGGGAAAAACCTATGTGGGTTATCTCACTACACGAGGAGATAAAATATCACTTCTAGCTGAAGGACAACCCTCTGACCTTATCTGGCAACAAGAAAAACAAAAAATAAATGCTGAACATGCGTGGCTGATTCCGGGAGGAATAGATGCGCATGTGCATTTTAGAGAACCCGGACTCACACATAAAGCGGATATTGCACACGAGAGTAGGGCAGCAATAGCCGGTGGAATCACATCCTTTATGGAAATGCCTAACACCATTCCGCAAACTACAACTATAGATGCGTGGGAAAATAAGTATGACTTAGCACAAAAATCTTCTTATGCTAATTATGCTTTCTATATAGGGGCTACCAATGATAATGCGAGTCAATGGAAAGGTATTGATGTCCACCGCCTATGTGGAATCAAATTGTTTTTGGGTTCATCTACTGGAAATATGTTGGTGAACAACGAAAAAGCATTGCAACAAATCTTTGCTGAAGCGGAAACTTTAGTGGTAACGCATTGTGAGGATGAACAAATCATCCGGGCAAATATGGAGTTTTATCGTGCGAAAGGAGATTTCGTGCCTATTAAGGCTCATCCACTCATCAGAAGTAGAGAGGCTTGTGTGCGTTCTACAGAAAAAGCAATGTCATGGGCAGAAAAGTATGGCACACGGTTACACGTCTTGCACATCTCAACTACCGAAGAACTTTCTCTGCTCTCGGATGGCTCTTGTCAAAATAAACGTATTACGGCTGAAACTTGTCCGCATTATCTGTTCTTTTCAGATAAGGACTATGACACGATGGGAGCACGCATAAAATGTAATCCGGCTATCAAAAACCTACAGGATAGGGATGCTTTGCGCAGAGCTCTACACACAGCACGAATTGATACCATAGGGAGTGATCATGCACCTCATCTGCTTTCTGAAAAACAGGGCGATTGCACCCAAGCTGTTTCCGGATTCCCATCTATTCAACACAACCTTCCACTACTTTTTGACTTGACAGAACTGGGAGAGTTTACTAAAGAGGATGTCGTACGGGGTATGGCACACGCTCCTGCAGACATCTATCGGGTTGACAAAAGAGGCTATCTGCGTGAAGGCTATTTTGCTGACTTTGTCCTGATAAAGGCCTCAGAACCTTATGTTGTGCAAACTGATGACCTATGTTACAAATGTAGATGGTCTCCGCTGGAGGGACAATATCTAAAACATCGGGTGTACATGACAGTGCTTAATGGTGAGATTGCCTATATGGATGGACAATTTGCTGAACATTCTGTGGCTATGCCTCTTGATTTTGCCCGAAACTAACCTTTTTTTGATACACCGAAGAAATATATAATCACATGAAAAAAAGAAATCTTCTTACACTATTCTTCCTTTTGGTGGCTTTGTTCTTCTTGGTCTTCTATCCTAATCAAAAGCAACAACCATACATGCATAATGAAGGAAGAGTTTTTGGAACATTCTACTCGCTGTCTTATCAGCACCCCGATGGACGTGATTTGGGGGAACTTGTATTTCAAGAATTAAAGCGTGTGGATGCTTCTCTTTCTATGTTCAATGACTCTTCTACCATCGCTAAGATTAACAATAATATGCCGGTGGAACTGGATTCTTTGTTCCTGCTGATGTATCGACAGGCTCTACAGGTTTCTGAAAAAACGCAAGGGGCTTTTGATATCACAGTGGCTCCCTTGGTAGATTTGTGGGGATTCGGACGGGGAAATAGACAAGTGGTCACACCTGTTCTCATTGATAGTGCACAAAGCTTGGTTGGCTATCAAAAACTCACCTTGCAGGATAATTCTTTGCTTAAGTCACACCCAAACATCCGTTTGGATGCAAGTGCCATAGCCAAGGGACTGGGAGTTGATGTGGCTTTGCAATGTTTGAAAGCGAATGGGTGTACTAATGCTATGGTGGAAATCGGAGGGGAAGTGGCCTGCTTTGGTGTTAATCCGGCAGGAGAAAAATGGAAAATAGGGGTGAATAAACCGGTTAATGATTCCACATGTATGGACCAATCTATGGAATGTGTGCTGAAACTTGCTGATATTGCTGTGGCTACGTCTGGCAACTATCGACAATTTTATTATCATGAAGGGAAAAAATATGCCCATACCATAGACCCGAGAACGGGTTATCCGGTGGAACACAATTTGTTGAGTGCCACTGTTGTTGCACCTTCATGTATGTTGGCGGATGCATGGGCCACTGCATTCATGGTCATGGGAAAAGATGAAGCATTGGCTGTTTGTGAGGAAAATCCTGAACTGGATTGTTTGCTCATCTGTGAAAGTGAGGATGGTGATTTTATGACCATACAATCTTCTGGATTCTCACGTTGGATGGAATAAATCTTTTACTATGAAACGAATGCTTTTTTATGCAGCCTTGTGCTTAATGACAACATTTACACTCTCTGCCGCCCAACCAGACAGTGTTGGCTATTGGGTGAAAGTGGGACAAATTGCCCCTGACTTTAGGGCTGAATTGGTGGATGGTTCCTCTTTCTGCCTCTCTCAATGCAAAGGAAAAGTGGTTATGCTGCAATTCACGGCAAGCTGGTGTGGTGTGTGCCGAAAAGAAATGCCACACATCGAAAGACGTATCTGGCAACTACACAAAAATAATCCTGATTTTATCTTGCTGGGAATTGACCGTGATGAACCGATAGATAAAGTGCAAAGTTTTATTGAAACTACAGGAATCTCTTACCCTATGGCGCTTGACCCGGGAGCAAATATATTTGCACTATATGCCGAAAGAAATGCTGGAATTACACGAAATGTCTTAATCGGGAAAGATGGAAAAATTGTCATGCTGACACGTTTGTTCAAAGAGGATGAATTCAATCTTTTGGTGCAAACAATCAACCAATTACTCAAAGAGTAATATCCCTGCTCAGCAAGATAGATTTACTAATGGAAATATTTTGTAAAACATATACTGCAAAGGTTGTGACTCTCAGAGAAAAACACTACCTTTGCAGTCGCTTTTCTAAAAAGAAGCGAATTGTAAGTAATCGGGGACCTGAAAATCCCTTAATGTTTAACCCCGCAGACTCGTCTGCATTAATAAAAAAATTCCACTGATGGAAGAAAACAAAGAAAACATCGTTGAAGATGTACAAAACAACGTAGTAGCTGCTCCGGCTGCTGAATTTGATTGGGATGCCTATGAAAAAGGTGAAGTACTTGGCGCACAATCAAAAGAAGACCTTATCAAAATTTATGACCAAACCTTAAATGCCATCAAAGACAAAGAAGT
>CALGCU010000133.1 GCA_937886455.1 uncultured Bacteroidales bacterium
ATATTTAAATTTATATATTTTTAATTAAACATAATACTGATTATACAAATATTAATTAAACATAAGTTTTTGTCGAAATAAGGGCTTTAAATGAAGAAATAAACACTTGTAGATGAATACAGGTTTTATTCGGACATAACCTTCATCAATTCGTTTTCAATTACTTTCAGAATGAAAGAATAAAAAAAAGCCCCGGGAAATCTCCTGAGGCTTTTCATTGATTATGATAGGTTTGATTAATAACCCAATTCCTTTTCCAAAGCTTCGTATTCAGCCTTGTTGAGCTTCCAATAGATATTCAACAAAGTCGGTCCCCACAATTGCTTGTTGTCCGGTTCGAGCTTCTTAGCTTCTTCATAGAATGGCTTAGCCTTGCCGTACAAGTCCTTGATCTTAGCATCGTTTTCATTGTACTTCGGGTCATCGATTGCCAATTCAGCATTCTGTTGTTCGATTTCCTGTGCTTCCCAGAAATAAACATTACCCTTTACTACGTATGCTTCAGCAGTAAAGTCGCTACCCATTGAAATCAGTTTATCACAAGTAGCCATCACTTCATCGTTCTTGTTCTGTTCTGACAAAAGAACGGCCTTAACATAATAATAATATGGTCTTTCAGAAGCAGCAAGCATTCTGTCGATTTCTGTGACAGCTTCGTCAATCATTCCTTTCTTCTGGTAGTGATCGATGAGCTGACCAACGAACCATTCGCGTTCTGGGAACTTCTGAGTTCCTTCCTTGATAGTTTCGAGCCACTTTACAGAGTCGCTTTCAGCATATACCAAAGCCAAGCAGTTCAAAGCATTGAAACCAACTTCAGCATTTTCCTTACCGATAGTACCATACTTGATAACACTTTCCTTGTCGTTGATAGTGTTAGCAGCCAATGCAGCATAAGATGCATAGTAAGAAATCAGTGAGTCGTTCTTCAATTCAGCGTCATCAGCAAAAATTGGTTCATTTACAACGTCTGCATAGAGACCGAAGAACTTAACAGCTGATGCATAGTTACCAGCGTTGTATGCGTCACCACCACCTGACAGAAGGTTCTGACGAAGCTTCTTGAGCGTTTCAGCATTTTTCTTTCTCAGTTTTGCCTTCTTCAGTTCGCCACTTGCTACCTTTGCTTGTTCGAGTTCATCGCACTTGAGGTAGTATTCATACAATTTTACGAGGCTGCTGTACAACTTAGCTGTATCGGCTACCTTAGTCGGGTCGATAGCAGACAAATACATCTTTTCGTTTTCAGCATCGTAGATTGCCTTCTGGATGTCACCTGCCAACTTCCATGCATCAGGATTGGTAGCTGTTTCAGGGTTAGTCAAAGCAGCTTCGATGATTTGGGCTGCTTCTGCAGGATTCTTCAAGTTTTTCTTTGCTTCCTTCAGTACACTTTCCTGTGCTGAAGCAGTAAATGCTCCAAAAAATAAAGCAACTGCAAATAATACTTTCTTCATAATTTCAGTGAATTTAATTATACAATTTGTTTTAACTCTCTCTCTTATAAGGATTTACTCCATATTTTGATTTTCTGAAACGGGTTCCTCCCCTTCTCCACCTGGGACTTCAGGGATGTTTTCTTCTTCATTGTCGCTCATTACCTTACATACGGAACCAATCTGGTCGTTTCGTTTTTCAAGGTTAATGAGTCGTACACCTTGTGTGGCACGTCCCATGATGCGTACATCAGCCACTTTCAGACGGATGGTAATGCCCGACTTGTTGATAATCATCAAGTCGTTTTCATCGGTCACATTTTCTATGCTAACGAGTTTACCGGTCTTTTCTGTAACATTGATGGTCTTTACTCCTTTACCACCTCTGTTGGTTACACGATAAATAGCGATTGGCTCTCTGTTCTCGTCTAACACTAATTCGCCGGTTTCGTCGCGTTCGTCTAAGAGTGTGCGCTTGCCATATCCTTTGTCGGAGATTACTAATACACTTTCCTCTGAATTCTTACTTACACAAATCATGCCAACAACTTCGTCTTGACCGTCTTCATCAAGTTGCATACCTTTCACACCTGTGGAGACGCGTCCCATTGGACGCACTTTGTCTTCATTGAAGCGAATAGCTCTACCATTGCGGTTGGCAAGGATTACTTCTGAATTACCATCAGTGAGGCATACTTGAATCAATTGGTCGTCTTCTTTAATGATAATGGCGTTTACACCATTTTGACGTGGACGTGAATAAGCTTCAAGTGATGTCTTTTTCACAATACCTTGTTTGGTTGCAAACATCAAGTAGTGGCTTTGGTTATATTCTGCATCTGTAAGGGTTTTCACTTTGATGAAGGCATTAACCTTATCGCCTTGTTCTATGTTCAATAAATTTTGTATAGCTCTACCTTTGGATGTTTTTGCACCTTCGGGTATTTCATACACTTTCAGCCAGTAACAACGTCCTCTTTGAGTGAAGAAGAGCATCGTGTTGTGGTTAGTGGCAGGGTAGATGTATTCTATGAAGTCTTCTTCTCGTGTGTCGCCTCCCTTAGAACCTACACCTCCGCGTCCTTGTGTGCGGAATTCAGTTAATGGAGTACGCTTGATGTATCCTAAATGTGAAATGGTGATAACCATTGCGTCGTCTGCATAGAAGTCTTCTGGATTAAATTCTTCGGATGCATACACGATGTTTGTACGGCGTTCATCTCCGAATTTCTCTTTCAATGCAAGTGATTCTTCTTTGATGATGTCCATACGCATAGAACGATTAGCTAATACTTCTTTTAAGTGTGCAATAGTCTTTTCTAATTCAGCATATTCTGCTTTAAGATCGTCAATAGCCAAACCGGTCAATTGACGGAGACGCATCTCTACAATGGCTCTTGCTTGTATGTCGGATAAACCGAAACGATCCATCAATCTGTTGCGTGATTCTTCCACTGTGCGTGAGTCGCGGATGATGTGGATTACCTCGTCTATATTATCAACAGCAATGATTAAACCTTCTAAAATGTGTGCGCGTTCTTCTGCCTTCTTGAGCTCAAACTCGGTACGACGTGTCACCACTTCAAGACGATGGTCAACGAAGTGCATGAGGAGCTCCTTTAATGTAAGCAATTTTGGACGTCCATGTACAAGGGCAATGTTGTTTACACTAAATGATGATTGTAATGCAGTGTATTTGTACAATTTGTTAAGCACTACATTGGCATTGGCATCACGTTTGATGTCTATCACTATTCGGGTGCCTAAACGGTTGGTTTGGTCTGAAATACCACTAATACCTTCTATGCGCTTTTCATTGACAAGATTGGCAATATTTTGAATCAATTCTCCTCTGATTACTTGGTATGGTATCTCGGTAACAATCAAACGCTCGTGTCCATTGCTTTCAGTTTCTATTTCCACTTTAGAACGTATGATGATACGTCCTTTACCGGTCTCGTAAGCTTCTTTCACTCCTGCATATCCATATATGGTACCTCCGGTAGGAAAGTCTGGAGCCTTGATGTAGCGCATGAGCTCGCTTGTCTCTATTTCCGGATTATCTATGTAAGCAACAATACCATCCACTACCTCACTCAGATTGTGGGGAGGCATGTTGGTTGCCATACCTACTGCAATACCTGATGAACCATTCACCAATAAGTTGGGAAGGCGGGTAGGGAGTACCAATGGTTCATTAAGTGTATTATCAAAGTTCGGTTGGAAATCTACTGTGTCTTTGTCTATATCGCGTAGCATCTCTTCTGCAACCTTGCTCAGACGAGCTTCTGTATAACGCATGGCAGCAGGACTATCACCATCGGCTGAACCAAAGTTACCTTGTCCATCAGCTAATGTGTAGCGCATGGCCCATGGTTGAGCCAAACGTACCAATGTACCATAAATACTACTATCTCCGTGTGGGTGGAACTTACCCATTACCTCACCGACAATACGAGCTGATTTCTTGGTAGGCTTGTCAGATGTGTTACCCAACTCGTTCATTCCGAATAAAACACGTCGGTGTACGGGCTTTAATCCATCGCGAACATCTGGTAATGCTCTGGCTACAATCACTGACATAGAATAGTCAATGTAAGAAGACTGCATCTCCTCAGCAATGTTCACTTTAATAATCTTGTCATTATCAATCATTTGTATTATAATTTAGTTACTTTCAAAAAACATGCTAAATTACAACTTTTCTGGGACATAGACAAGGGTAAATAAGAGAAATATTTAAGGAACTTCTTTCTCTTTCTTAGAGAAGGGTTTTTCATGCGCTGAGAGATGGATTACCATGCTTTGACACCTTCATACAACCTAAGTTCGATACACCATGAAGCAGACTTACATGGATGCATATTCTCCTTTATATACATTAAACTCACACCCAAAATACACTTACCATCCCCGACGGTCAGCCGACAGTCAACCGACAGTCAATGATACAAACACTAAAGGAAAACATTTACTAAATCTAATGAACATGAATCAGTTTGAATCACATTGACAAATCTGTTTTTTTATAAGGAAACGTTGGGATTTTAGTGTAAAAATTCTATCTTTGCATCGCAACTGTAATAATATGAATATTCGCTTTTTAGGAACGGGAACCTCAACAGGTGTACCACACATTGGGTGCGATTGTGCGGTGTGTAAATCTGACGATGTGAGAGATTGTCGGTTACGTGCTTCGCTCTTGGTTAGTGAACAAGAACGGAAAATTCTAATCGATTGTGGACCGGACTTTCGCCAACAAGCATTAGCGGCTGATATACGACATTTGGATGCAGTGCTGATCACGCATGAACACTATGATCACATGTGGGGAATGGATGATTTGCGCACATTGGGGGATAGTCATATCTATGCGGAAGATAGGGTGCTGACGGTATTGCAAGGCAACATGCCCTACTGCTTCGGGGAAAATAAATATCCGGGGTCGCCTACTTTGCATTTACACACTCTTCTCCCGTTTCACACCTATGATATAGCGGGCATTCATGTTACCCCCTTGCGAGTGATGCATGCTTCACTTCCTATCTTGGGTTATCGCTTGAACAATGTCGCTTATATCACAGATATGAAGACGATGAGTGAAGAGGTTTTGGAATATTTAGAGGGACTGGATGTGCTGGTCATAAATGCTTTGCGCCACACACAACACCCCTCACACATTTGTTTGGAAGAAGCATGTGAATGGGCGAATAGAATAGGGGCAAAACGGACTTATTTTACACATTGTTCTCACGACATGGGCTTGCATGCACAGGTGGAGAAAACATTGCCCAAAGGGATGTTTCTGGCCTATGATGGATTAGTGTTATAAAAGTGTGGAGTTTACGTGAATATAGCATATGCTTAATAATATGAAAAGGATATTCTCTTTTATACTTTTGATGGCTGTTTTCAGTATAGTGTCTGCTGAAAAATACTATATTTCCATCGATGTACTGCAACCTGGTGATATAACTTTTTCTTCATCGGTTTCTCACTTGTTATTGGTGAACAATACAGCGAATCAGCCTCATGCATTTGGACACAGTATTGAGGTGGAAGGGCAGAAAACCTTGGTGGAGCAAAATACAGATAGTTTGCCTTTGTTTATTTTGGCATCTATGCAAGAGGAACTTGAAACGATTGGTTTTTTCTCTACTGTTCAACTGGTGGACAATACCCAAAATAGCGATGGCTCATTCTATGCTATCTCACGCCTCACTTCGCAAGAAGTGGATAGCTTGTGTAATGTATATGGAGCGGATGCGGTCTTGGCTTTGAATCGCATTGCCATGACTGACCAAATCACATGTACTTATGATGAATATTCGTCTGCTTGGTCGGCAGCTCTGGATGTAACTTCTCTCGCAAGTTGGTCGTTGCATTATCCTAATAATCGGACTGTTGTTAATAAACATTATGCAGACACTCTGTATTGGCAAACAGATGATGATAATTTACAACATGCTTATGACTTACTGCCCGATAGAGGTGATGCGGAAGTGGACGTAGCCTTGTTGGCGGGTGCAAATACAGTGAAACGTATCTTGCCCGCATGGCAACGAACAGAACGTTATTTTTATACTAATAAAAACAAACGTATTCTTCAGGGAATGGATTCTATCTCATACCAAAAGTGGGATGCGGCTCTGGCAATATGGAAAGATTTGCATCAAGATGCATCTAAAATTACGCAGGCTTATGCGGCGGCAAATGTGGCTGTGATTTATGAATTGAAAGGAGATTATACTACTGCCATTCAATGGGTGGAAAAGGCTTGTGCAATAGCTGGTGCAGCATGGAATGCCACCTTGAATGGCTCTTTCCTGCAAGAACAGACGAATTATCTTAAGCAACTTCATCAACGTCAACGTGATGAAGAATTACTCAAACAGCAGTTGTAAGAATAAAATGGATAGGAATTTATGCGACTAATCCATTGCTAAAATGAATAATTTACTTCTGTCTGTGTAAATATTTTTCCTTATTAAGTGTTATTTTCTGATTATTTGTGTACTTTTGCGGATGTGTACAAATAAACATTATCATGACACGTAAATACGATTTTCTTGTTATCGGAGGGGGCATTGCTGGTATTAGTTTTGCCTTGAAAGCAGCCAAATATGGCAAAGTAGCATTGCTGTGCAAAACAACACTCGATGAGTCAAATACTTCTTTTGCGCAAGGAGGTATAGCGGCTGTGACAAGTGAACACGATAACTTTGACAAACACATACAAGATACACTTATTGCAGGGGATGGACATTGTCGTCTGGCTGCGGTCAAACACGTAGTATGCAATGCTCCTGCACAGATTCAAGAACTTCTAAATTGGCAGGTGGACTTTGATAAAAACGAGAAAGGAGAGTTTGATCTGCACCGAGAAGGCGGACACGGGGAACATCGTATTTTGCACCACAAAGATAATACGGGATATGAAATCCAACAAAGCCTCAATGTTGAAGTTCGTAAACATCCCAATATCACGGTTTTTGAACAATGTTTTGCCATTGAGATTCTAACACAACATCATTTGGGAGAGGTTGTTACTCACCACACACCCAACATTGAGTGTTATGGGGCTTATGTTCTGAATCAAAACACCAATCATATTGAAACATTCTTGGCTAAGGTTACATTGTTGGCTACTGGTGGTATAGGAAGTGTCTATAGCACAACAACTAATCCTGAAATAGCAACTGGTGATGGCATTGCTATGGTACATCGTGCACGTGGTGTCATTAATGATATGGAGTTTGTACAGTTTCATCCAACTGCTTTATATCACCCGGGTGACAAACCTTCATTTCTCATAACTGAAGCCATTAGAGGATATGGAGCTGTACTCCGAACAAAGGATGGCAAGGAGTTTATGCATCGATATGATGAGCGTGGTTCATTGGCACCTCGTGACATAGTGGCGCGCGCAATAGATAACGAAATGAAACAAAGAGGAGATGATTTCGTCTATCTGGATGTTACTCATAAAGATGCTGAGGAAACAAGACAGCATTTCCCAACTATATATAAAAAGTGTCTGGAACTGGGTATAGACATTACCAAAGACTATATACCGGTATCGCCTACACAACACTATTTGTGTGGGGGTATTCAGGTAGACCTCAATGGAGAAACCTCTATTCACCATCTGTATGCGGCAGGTGATTGTTCATGCACAGGACTACACGGGGCTAATCGATTGGCTTCTAATTCCTTGATAGAAGCAA
>CALGCU010000134.1 GCA_937886455.1 uncultured Bacteroidales bacterium
ACGAGTGCATTGCATGGATAACAAAATACTACAAACAAAAATAATAAAACAGTAGAGTTATGAAGAAATTGTTTAATACTGCTATTGTCTTAGGCTTTATACTGCATTTTGTTGGATGCGAAATGCATAATATGCCGCCAGGTATGAATAATCCTTATTCCGAAGTTTACGTGGTTAAATATAAGCAAGCCGATTACTCAGATTACATCTTAACAACTCTAACTCCTTATAATCAAGCGTCTTGTGTGTTTGGTAATTATCTCTTCCATGATACGCTTATTGGGACCAACCCCATGATTAAAATTAGTGACGATTATTATTTTACCAATACGGATTTTGTAGAAACAACAGCGGGACCTGAGCATTTGGCAAGTAGATATAATGCTCTTGTCAATGTAAAATGGGAAGAATGGGATGGAGAGAGGTATTCGTGGCCCTTAGATAGTGTCATAGAGTATATGCCATTTGCGGAAATTTATAGGGTTAGTATCAAGCAGAAATACAAAGAATATAATTCGCGAGTAAAGAAAAAGAATCCATCGATTAGTTTGAATGATTATATCAAAGATTGGTTGGTTGATGTGATTGAGGATGGCAAGCTACACAAAGTAGCAAAAGCCACCTATGAACCTAACCCCTATATTTATCCTGACGAAAGGAGTTTTTTATTGTTTAAATTTAAGGAGGAAGAATATAAAAATCACGTAATGGTCATATATGACTCCTATTTAAATCAATGGGGTATGAATATTGGCGAACTTCCGGAATGGGGGTATGAAGCTGCTCAATATATTGATTATGGAGATGGTTATTGTATGGTCAACTGGATGTGGGAACCTCTATTCTCAGAAAGCAGCATAAGTAATAACGCGGTTTTAAAATTAAAATGGGAGGATTTCAAGACCTCGAAGCAAGACCATTGGTTAGCAGAGGATGTGTATGACGCAAAACCCTTGAAAGAATGTTGGGGGGTGAGCGAAGCTTCATTTATTTCTTATCAATCCAAAGAAATGGGTCGTGTAGATGATGAAGTCATTATCCCATATACTGTAATGAACTCTCAAAGACAATATAAAGCTCATTATGATAGCTATCGCTCTTTCATGGATTCTTTATATAGAGAATACACTACTATTTTTCAGCATATGGTTTCCAGTAATAAACTCTCTCAATATGGGGAACGTTTTGAACCTTACAAGTGATAATTTATCATAAAAGAACGTTACTTTATTTGGCTAAGCAAAACAGCATGTTCATCCGCAATGTTTCAGAGAAAGGCATTGCGGATGAAGTTTTTTGAGGGGTATAGGACGGCTTCACTTGTAGGACGCTTGCAAGCGAGGTGAGGGGGTGGAGTTGGGGCGAGGGATATCTTGAGATGTGAATCTCAAGAGCAGGACAGGTGGTATAGGGATTAGTTATCAAAGTATAGAGTGCTTTGTCATGCGTATTAAGGCAAACACGGCACGCCGTTTACATAAATTGCTCTAACTTGGCACATAAAATAGACGTGTTAGTTGCTGAGTTGAGAGAACATCTGTTGCAACAATAAAATAAGAGAGTATCATTGCAAAAAAGTGCTTTTTTATGCACTTTTTATATACGTGTCATAAAATTGTCCATCTTTTTAATGATATTATTCCTCATTTTCAATGTTTTAACAAAATAAAATGTCCACCCTATTTTCTTGCAAGTATGAGAAATCCCTACTATATTTGCCACCGATGAATGAAAGTTTTAATCAGTCTTCCTAACGGAATGTATCTGCTACGAGTGCATTGCATGGATAACGAAATATTACAAACAAAAATAATAAAACAGTAGAGTTATGAAAAAGTGGTTTAATAACTTATTCTTTTGTCTTCTCACAGGGGTTTTCTGTTTGTGCACTAGCTGTGAAAATGAAGTAGGTGATTCATATGTCCCATCTGAAGGTGGACCAGTTCCTCTCCCTCCTTTTTATGAACTTTCATATGTTTCAATTGTAGAGTTTCGTGATAGCACTTACGCAGACCGTATTTTGGCTTATCAGGACACAGTATCTCCTCAACCACCTGACTACAAACTAATAAAGATGATTATAAGAACTAATTTCCTTCCCAAAGGTTTTATGGATAATCCATATAATCCTTGGGAAAAAGTTATGGATAATTATTATACAGTCATGCCATTTTATGGAACTTCAGACGAACCTTACATTCGCACTTTGTGGCCATTATGTTCTGCTGCCATCGATGAGTTGTGGGCATTGTCTTTGAAATGGACTGACATTCCACAAAGTAATTATACGTATGGCTATGAGACTTTCATTGACGGTAATGGATTTCATCAATTCCTTAGAGAAGTACAATGGCCAAGGGATTCATTGATGGTAAATAATCCGATTAAGGCTGTTTATAAACTTGAGATGGATACTGTCTATAGTTATTATCAAATAGAGCCATGTATGACCCCTGATAATTCAACTGAATATTGCGAATATATCAGGCAAATGCTCATGGACTTTAAAGAACAAGGTAAATTGGAAGAATTGCTGAACTTCTATAAGGTATATCCGGAATAGAAAGTTGAACAAAATGACCAATTCTCTTGGAGTGTATCTCCTAATCCGGTAACTTCGCACATAAGAGTAAATACAGATAAAGATATTCATGCGATAGAATTATACAGCATTGATGGTGAGATAAGAGTTTATAACCCAAAATAAAAACAATTATGAAAAAAGGAATTATTTATTTGTTACTGATGTTTTTCCCATTAATGGGGGTGGGATATACACCAAAGTTAACCCCTCCGGCACCGAGATTTGAAGAGCGAATAGATCATGAAGTAGAGGTGTGTGGGGTTAAAGACCCGGTTGTTAATATGGATTGGATGCAAGAGGAACTTGCCAAGTATCAATATAGAGAATACTTACGCATTATTTTATACCAAGACACATTGACAAATGATACACTGTTTGTTTTTAACAATCGTGGGAGTGTACGGTCTATTCATGATTGCTCCGGTTTCAAAATATATAGCGTTGAAGAAGGAAGAGAGAAGGAACAATCCGTTATGTCGTCCTTTGTTGAGTTGAAGGTAATATATTATTTAGCTGAAATACCATATAAAGATCCCATCATAGAAGAATGGATAGACCATGAAGTAGAAGCGTGTGGTGTGCAGGATCCGATTGTGAATTTGGACTGGATGGAGACGGCATTAAACACAGAGAAAGGAAGACAGAAGGAATTTCAAGTGGAATTACGCAAGTGTAAAGAAACGGGTGATATGGTGTTTATCTTTCCCAAGAAAGATGCAGACGGTAATTACATACAGTTTGATGTGTATAATTGTGCAGGAGAAAAGATTTATTCATATGAATTTATAAATGCTATTGTTCCAGATAGCGTTGTTTCTGAATATGAGTTTATACAAGTGGTTTATACGTATAAGATAACTTATGTCACAACAAGGTATGAACCTCCAACTCATGTCGGACTGGGATGTTCCAATAGCAGTGGATGTTCCAATGGCAGTGATATGAGTCGTCCGCAATATTGATATTGTAAACATACAAGTGGCGCATAAAGCATTGATGGTGAGATAAATTATCTGATAAAAATAGAATTAGTAATTTTGCAATTAAACTTATAAATGATACGCTTTATGAAAAAGTATTTCTTTGTATTGATGTTATTGCCCATGTTGTGGGTAGGATGTGAAGAGCCGGAAATAAAAAACAGAAAACCGGTGGTGAGAACCTATGAGGATGATAAGTTTCGTGTGTCATTCTGGTTGGAAACAAGCGAAGGGGAGAAAGCGACGGTATTTAGAAAGGGTGAGGATATAGTGATGCATTACACAGTGGAAAATCTAACCTCTGATTCTGTGTATATTGCTCAAACACATTCATTTTCATCAAACAATCCTAATTTCGGAATAGTATTTCGTCTGTCAGATGATAAAATGATAGCTTGTCCTCACTTTGTTAATCCAGCTGAATACATCCTATGTAAACATTATGAACCGGGGCTATTTATGAATGATATCCTGTCTTTTCCTAAGGATTTTATGAATGCGACGGGTTCACAACATGCAACACATTTAGAAAAAGGAAATTACTACTTAAAATTCCAACCTCGTTTAGGATATAATGAGTATTGCCAATGTCCGAATCTTCTTCATATAAAGACTGCAGAGGAAGAAGTCATAGTAAGGCTCAACTTACCGGAGTTTAGAATTGACTTTAAAGTGAAGTAGCTGGTTTAATAGGTAATAACACTCATCCGCAATGTTTCCACAAGAGGCATTGCGGATAATGTTTTTTGAGGGCGTATAGAACGGCTGCGCCTGTAGGACGTTCGCGGAGTGAAGCGGAGAGTTTTTCATCTTACAAGCAATAGAAAAATCCTGACTTTTAAACGCAAAACTAAGGGAAAGAAAAAGGGGTGTGATTTTAGATTTTTCCTCTTGACAAAGCCACAAAAAAACATTATTTTTGCAAATTATTTTATAGATTAGGTATAAGAAGCAATGAAAGAATTTAAAAGAACATTAGTAACCACGGCACTGCCCTACGCCAATGGTCCTGTACACATAGGACATCTTGCCGGCGTGTATGTGCCTGCAGATGTATATGTGCGTTATCTCCGACTCAAAGGAGAAGAAGTATTGATGATTGGTGGATCTGACGAGCATGGTGTGCCCATCACCATCAGAGCAAAAAAAGAAGGAGTGACTCCACAAGATATTGTTGACCGTTATCACACCATCATCAAGGACTCTTTTAAGGAATTTGGCATTTCATTCGATGTGTATTCACGCACATCGTCTAAAATGCACCATCAGACAGCATCT
>CALGCU010000135.1 GCA_937886455.1 uncultured Bacteroidales bacterium
ATTCATTTCTCCACCTAGATATATAATTTATCATCTCTTTAAAATTCTTTCATTCTAGTCAATTCTCATGTTTCTAGTCATTATTTAAAATATTACTTAAATTTAATACTAATAATTGGCATGGTAGCTGGTCAACATCATATGTAGATGTAAATCCATCTGTAACTGCAACCACAGTTGGTAATGGAGAGGAAATTGTCATTACAATTGCAGCAACAGCTAACTCACTATATTGTCAATCATTTACTCTCACTTACACCCCTGCTGGCGGAGGAGGTGATTCTGGAGATACAAACTGCCTAACACTATCAGCAACTAGTAATTATCCATTTAACTCTACTACATCAAGTAATACGAATGTATATTCTACTACAATAGATGGCATTACTTTTGAAAACAAAGGAGGTTACAAGTATAATTCATATTTGTCTTTTAACAGATCGCTACTAGGGGCGTATATTGCAAATACAACGCCTTTTAGTGGAAACATAGAATCAATAGTTGTTGATTACAATTCTGGTGGTAGTGATTATTTTAATATGTATGAAGGTAGTACTTCTAAACCAAGTTCTACAGTCGTGTCACCATCTAAAACAGGTACAGGTTCTGTTACATACACATTTTCTGGCAACAACCCTTATTTTAATTTGGCATTAAAAACAACTGGAACTTATTGCAATATTAATAGCATTACCATTTGTTATAGTAACACACCAGCCTCTTCACACACTATCACAGCTACAAGTAACAACAATAGTTACGGAACGGTTTCTGTGGATGGTACAACTATCACTGCAACTCCAGCAACGGGCTATCGTGTTAAAAGCGGAACTGCAGGTTATACGGTAAATTCTGGCACAGTAACTGTAACAAACAATGGTGATAATACTTTCACTGTCACCCCTTCATCTAATTGTACTATAACCATCAACTTCGAAGCAATTCCTAAATACACCGTCACCCTCAATGCTGGTTCTGGCACTTGTGCTGCATACGTAACAGAAGCATCTGCTGGTGCAGGTGTTACATTGCCAACTCCTACACTCAATGGTTGTGGTGAGTGGACTTTCGCTGGTTGGAAAACAACTTCTGTAGTTACTACAGAAACAACGACAGAGCCAACTCTTATCCCTGCTGGTGACTATAAACCAACAGACAACATCACCCTCTACGCTGTTTATCAAAGAACAGAAGGTGGGGGAGGTAGTGGTAATACATCAGTAACGTTTACTGATGAAGATTCAGGGGGATGGACAACTACTGCTGGAGCGCAAACTGGAACTAAAGATGGAGTTTCTATTTCTACAAGTGATGGTATCTATAGTCAAAATAATAGTCAACTTCGTGTTTATAAAAACGCCACCTTTACAGTTAGTAGCGAAAGTATCATTACTTCTATTGTATTTTCTTCAAGTAATTACGATTGGTCAGAGATTTCTGGTGGTGATTACACAGATAAAACATGGACAGGAAATACTAAATCTGTTACTTTTACAGCAGGCAATGGACAAGTCCGAATAACACAAATAGTGGTTACTGTTTCTGCTGGCGGTTCCACCACCTATTACCATTCTACTCCTGATTGTGCCACAACTCCAACTACCTATAATATAACACTAAACTCGGGGATGTCATGTGTGACAAATGGTTCGGCAACTGTTGAACTAAATGCTACCGAGTTAACAACTTTCACTCCTGCTGAGCGTACTGGATTTACTTGCTCTGGATATTGGAGCGCACCAAGTGGTGGCGTACAAGTCCTAAATGCAGATGGCACATTTGCAGCGACAAGTGTACAAGATTTTATTACAGATGGTAAATGGACATGCGAAGGTGATGTAACTCTTACCCCACATTGGGAATGTTCTAACACTATGACACTTTCCATTGTTGAACAATCTGGAGGTACATATTCACTCTCTAAAACCAGTTTAGAAACTTGTGATTGTACTGATGGCGAACGTCAAGTAACTATCACAGCAACACCTAATTCTGGTTATTCTGTAACTGATATCAGTTATTCTGGAGATGGAACTGCTACCAAAGTTTCAGGACCAACAAAAAATGGAGAAAACACAGAATGGGTATATCAATTCAGTCAAGGAGATAATGGAAATGGAACATTCACTGTTACCTTTACTGTTATTCCTACCTACACTGTCACATGGATGGTAAATGGTGACGCTATCAGTCCGACTATTGATGATGCGTTTCCTACTAATATTACAGCTGGTCACTCTATTTCTAAATTACCTAATGGGCCTGATGCTCCTGCAGGTTGTTCGGATAAAGTGTTTGTAGGGTGGACTACTAAAACTATTGATCCTGAGACTAATACCCCCCCCTCAGAGTTGTATGATGTTCTCGGTGACTTCCCTGCAGTTACTAAAAATGTAACCTACTATGCAGTGTGGGCAGATAGGGAAGATGGCGGAAGTGAAGGATGGGTTTTAACAGACATTGCAAATATTGATAGTGACGATGTTGTTATCATTACAATGACAAAGAACGGAACTACTTATGCGCTTTACAATCATCAAGGAAAAGAAGGAGCTCCATCAGCAGCATCTCTTAGCATAGTAGATGATAAAATTACAAGTGATGTTTCATTAGTGAATAAGTGGAACATATCCAACGACAATGGAAATTTAACCATCTATCCCAACGGAACAACTGAAACCTGGCTCTATTGTACTAACACTAACAACGGTGTGCGTGTAGGTACAGACGAAAATAAAATATTTACAATTGAAGATAATTATCTTAAAAACACTGCAACTTCTCGTTATGTAGGTGTTTACACGACTAATCCCGATTGGCGTTGTTATACAGGGACAACAGGTACTAACATAGCCAACCAAACTCTTGGTTTCTATACCTATCAGTCTTCAACCCGGGACTCTGCTTATACCACCATTTGTGATAACACCAAGGCAACTATCACCTACAACCTTGATGGTGGAACGGGACCTACATGTGAAAAAACTACAGTAAAGAAAGGGGTAGAATTTGATTTGTGCGACCAAAAACCAACCAAAGAAGGATACGACTTTGCAGGATGGTCAGATGGAACTAAAACTTATGCAGCCGGAGCTACTGTAACTGTGGATGACCACACAACATTCTATGCATCATGGAATGCCAAATCGATTACTATCACATGGGATCAAAACTATACCGATTGTCCGGAAGCAGCTACTAGCACCTATATCTACGATGGTGAAGAGATTGCAATGCCTGCCGACCCTACTCGTGTTGGATATAAATTCACAGGTTGGTTTACTGCCTCTACTGATGGAACGCAAGTTACGGAAGTGGGTGAGACCAATAAACCTACAGCGGATGTAATCTATTATGCACATTGGGCAGAACTCTATACCGTTACTTTCAAGGCAAGTGGTCAGGTATATGCCGAACAAAAGTTTAAATACTTGAGCGGTGCAACCCTACAACTGCCGGCTGACCCATCTGCTGCCAACTATGCTTGCGACGGATATATATTTGATGGTTGGAGTGAGACAGAAAAAACTTACGAGGATGCAACCAAACCAACGCTCATATCTACTCCTGCAATTACAAATGATGTGACATATTATGCAGTATGGAAAAAAGCCACTGCAGAAGGTGCCGGAGAAACAATTTTCTATGAGTCATTTGA
>CALGCU010000136.1 GCA_937886455.1 uncultured Bacteroidales bacterium
TGTGCGGGTGTGTTTGCTGGCGCAAAGGGTGTGTGCCTGCGGCAGGGTGTGTCGCGGAGCGAGGTGGATTTTTTAGGACGGGCGGAGCCCTGGAGTACGCTTCGCTGTAGAGCGTTCGTTTCACTCACTGTAGTACGGCTTCGCCTGTAGTGGAAGGCATGGATTTTTTTTATGATGCTCCATTGTCAAATGAAAAATAATATATATTTTTGCGATATCAAAATGATATCATTGTATCTTAATAAACAATTTAAATTATAGGTCATTATGAACAACAAAGAATTTGCATTTAACGGAACGACACTGAACGGCTTTTTGATGCTGTTTGTCAATTTATTTTTAACGTTTGGAAGTTTTGCCGGCATTGTTTACGGGGCTATTTTGGAGAATGTGTTGGGCGGTGTGCTTATTGGTGTGAGTATTGTTGTGTTGATAGCGACATTCTTCATGTGGGCGGGCTTTATTATGCTTGAACCAGGTGAGGCACGTGTGATGGTGTTTTTTGGTAAGTATTGTGGTACTTTTGCCAATACGGGTTATTTTTGGGTTAATCCTTTTGTTACTGCAAAGAAGATTTCGCTACGTGCTCGTAATCTTGATGTCGAGCCGATAAAGGTGAACGACAAGACGGGTAATCCGATAATGATTGGTTCGATGTTAGTGTGGAAACTAAAAGATACTTATAAGGCAATGTTTGAGATAGATTCACAAACTATTGCTCAATCGGGTGTTGCAAAGGCGGGTGAAGTGGCTGTAGGTACGTCTGTGGCAAGTGTGATGAGTGCTTTTGAGCATTTTGTGAAGATACAGAGTGATGCTGCTTTGCGTCAGGTGGCAGGACAGTATGCTTATGATGATACAGATTCGAGTAAAGAAGAGATAACGTTGCGTGGCGGCGGGTCTGAGATTAATGAGCTGCTTGAGCGCACCCTTGACGAGCGTTTGGCTATGGCCGGTATTGAGATTGTTGAGGCTCGCATCAATTATTTGGCTTATGCTCCTGAGATTGCAGCTGTGATGTTGCGCCGTCAGCAGGCTTCTGCTATTATTACTGCACGTGAAAAGATTGTGGAGGGTGCGGTGTCAATGGTTAAGATGGCTCTTGACAAACTTTCTTCAGATGGTGTAGTGGAGTTGGATGATGATAAGAAGGCTGCAATGGTGAGCAATTTGCTGGTGGTGTTGTGTAGTGATGATACGGCTCAGCCTGTGGTTAACACCGGCACTTTGAATCATTGATATGAGGTTGTAGGGTGTGGATTTATGGTATAGCTGTAAAGTTTGAAGGTGAGAGAAGTCTCCTAACTTCAAGACCTGCAAGCAAAGCGAGTTTATACGTTCAAAACCTGTGATATGGCAAAAGAGAAAACAAGCAGTAAGAGTTTTATTCTGCGTATTGACAGTGATACGATGGATGCAATTGAGGCGTGGGCAGCGGATGAGTTTCGCTCTACCAACGGGCAGTTGCAGTGGATTATCACGGAGGCCCTACGTAAAGCCAAGAGGTTGCCTAAGCCAAAATCAGGCATTAAATCATAAGTGCATGTTTTGTGTGATTGGTAGTTGGTGGAGTTTGCGTTATCTTTGCTATTGAATTGAAATAACTTATATATTAGGGATATGAATCGTATTATTCTTCATTGGTTGGAGCCTCTTGGTATTACATCTGAGCATCATGCTTGGCTTTATTGGCTTATTGTTGCTGTTTCTCTGGGGATGGTGATTTATCTTGTGGATATTCTTTATCATCGTTTGTTAATTCCTGTTGTGAAGCGATTGACTCGCAGTACTCGTTCTCAATGGGATGATATTTTGCTTAATAATACTTTGCTGAAGGATTTGAGTCGTTTGATTGCGCCGTTATTGATAGCTTTTTTGCTTCCTTTGGCTTTTAGTAAGGGTGATTCTGTTCTTGGTTTTCTTCTGAAGGTGAATGCTATTTACCTTGTGGCTGTGATTACTAAATTGCTTTGTACGCTTTTTTCTTCGCTGTATGAGTTGTCTAATCAGCAGGATCGTTTTAAGAATCGTCCGTTGAAGGGTATTTATCAGATGCTGAAAATCGTTGTGATTTGCGTGGCTCTGATTATTGCTGTGAGTATTCTTATTGACAAGAATCCGGGTTATATATTGACAGCTTTGGGTGCTTCGGCAGCTGTGTTGATGTTGGTGTTTAAGGATACTATTATGGGTCTTGTGGCTGGTGTTCAGTTGTCGGCTAATGATATGCTTCGTCCGGGCGACTGGATTTCTATGCCTAAGTATGGTGCTGATGGTGATGTTATTGAGGTGACGCTTACTACTGTTAAGGTGCGTAATTGGGATAATACTATCACTACTATTCCTCCTTATGCTCTTGTGAGTGATTCTTTTCAGAATTGGAGGGGTATGCAGGAGAGTGGTGGTCGCCGTATTAAGCGGTCAATTTTTATTGATATGCGTTCTATTACTTTTTGTACAGAGGAGCAGAAGGAGGAGTTGAGGCGTCATGGTTGGAGTAAGGATTTGGAGCGTGATGATGAGTTTGTGGTGAATCTTCATCTTTTCCGTAATTATCTTGAGGATTATCTTCGCCACCATAGTCGCGTGAATCAGAATATGACCATCATGGTTCGCCAACTGCAGCCAACTGCTCAGGGTCTTCCTCTTGAGTTATACTTCTTTTCAGATGGTACTGACTGGGTTCCTTATGAACATTTGCAGGCTGAGATTTTTGAGCATGTGTTTGCGATGCTTCCTACATTTAATCTTCGTGTGTTTCAGTCGCCTATGGGTAGTGATTTTGTCAAAGATGAGATGGGGAATGATGTTAATGGATAATGATTGTTTGGGGTGTTTTTTTATAGTTAGAGAATAAATGCTAAGATTATGGAAATGGTACATGTTTTTACGGGGCTATTGTTGATGGTTGTTGGATTGTTGACACGTAGATATCCTTGGATGATAAATCAATGGCGTTATGCTACGGAGGAAGAGCGTAGGAATATTGATATTAAGGGATTGCAGATGATGTATTGTGGTGTGTTGTTGGTGAGTGGTGTGTTGTTGATGGGTGTTGGTGTGTTGAGTTATTTTGTGAAGGGTAGTTGGTCGGTGTATGCTTTGCTGGTGGTGTTGTTGTCCATGTCGGGTTATATGATGTATGTTCAAAAGCGTTATGATCATAATCAGTCATCGAGTAAGAAGCGTGTGTGGAGTGGTGTGTTGTTGGTGGTGACTGTGTTGTTGGTGATAGGTGTTTTCTGTGTTGGTAAGCGAGAGAATCGTATGGAATTGGGTGCAGAAAGTCTTGTGATAGGCGGGATGTATGGTGAGGAGATAGAGTTGAGTGATATCGATACTGTGTATATGAGTAAATTAGCAGACTTGCCTAATGTGGAGGTGCGTTTAAATGGTTATGCTGATGGAGAGGTGATGAAGGGTTACTTTCGTTTAACCGATTGGGGCAAGTGTAAGCTTTTGGTGCATGATGTGCAGGGTGATGTGATAGTGATAGTGACGAAGGGTAGGCGTTTTATTGTTAATCAATATGCCTCAGAGGGTACGGCAGCTTTGTATGAGTCGGTTGGTAAGGCTTTAGGAGACCGTTAGTTTATATGTTTTTGGGTGTCCGGTAAAATTTCAAGGTGCATAAAAATTTGGTCTCAATCGCATTGTTTATGTGGTTGAGATTTTTTTCAAATTAGTCTTTATTTGTGTCAAAGATAGGTTTTTAGTATATTTGCAAACAGAAAAATTTATTTATTGAGAAAAATGGTTATCGTTAAACAAGTAACAGACAAGAAACAACTCAAGCAATTTGTTCAATTTGGTATTGACCTATATGAGGGCAATCCTTATTTCTGTCCTCCTCTCGTTTTTGATGAAATCAACACATTTGACCCCTCTCAGAACCCGGCACATGAGGTGTGTGATTTTGTAAATTTCTTAGCTTATAAGGAAGGGAAAATAGTAGGGCGTATCACTGGTATTATCAACTATGCAGCCAATAAGAAGTGGGGAAAGGAACGTCTTCGTTTTGGATGGTTTGATTTTATAGATGACTATGAAGTGTCAGAGGCGTTGCTCAATGCTGTGCGTGACTGGGGTAAGAGCAAGGGTATGACAGAGATGAATGGTCCCGTAGGATTTACTGACTTAGACCATCAAGGACTTGTTATTGAGGGATTTGAGTATAGCGCTCCTATGGCAAGTTTATATAATTATCCTTATTATATTGAACATTTTACTCGTTATGGACTTACCAAGGAAGTAGATTGGATAGAATATCAGATTCAGTCGCCAAGTCAGGTTCCTGAGAAGATGCAGCGTGTGGCTCAAATCATCAAGGATAAGTATAAATTGAATGTTGTGAAGGTGAAAAACAGCAAAGAGTTACGTCAGCGTTTTGGGTATACTTATTTTGATGTGATTGATTTGGCTTATCAGCCTCTTTACAACTATCAACCTCTCACTGACAGGCAGAAGAAATACTATAGTGATATGTATTTTCCTCTTCTCAACTTTGATTTCGTCACTATTATTACTAACGAAAATGATGAAATTGTAGGTGTGGGAGTGGGTATGCCTGACATAAGTGATGCTCTTAGAAAAGCGAAGGGTAAACTCTTCCCGTTTGGATGGTATCACCTTATTAAAGCGCTTAGATCAAAGAAGATTCACACCTTTGACTTGTTGCTTATCGCAGTGAGACCGGATTATCAGAACAAGGGTGTTAATTCGCTTTTCTTCTGTGACCAATTGCCATACTTTATAAAATATGGCGTTAAGAAGGTGGAAACAACGGCGATATTGGAAGTGAACATGAAGAATCAGGCTAATTTTGCCGACTTTGACAAGATTCAACATAAACGCAGACGAGCTTATTTGATGTCTATCTGATGTTGATAGGAGTTTAACAATTTTAATCTATATAAGCGCACCTCACAAATCATTATCTTTTAAGGGTTTGTGAGGTTTTTTTTATCCTTAGATAAGGGCGTTCGCGGGGCGAGCTACAAGACGGCGTTGCACTCGCTTTAGGACGGGCGGAGCCCATACATTTCACTCGTTTGCACTATCTTTGCCTGTCGGCCAAGATAGGATGCGGTTCGGCATAATCAAAAAAATTAAACAAGTTTATTTTTTTGCTTCTGCGCTCACCTTTCACTATCTTTGTAAAAGAAAGATGTTGAGAAAAGATAAATATGGAAAAAATTGCCCGTCTGACAGTCCTTTATCGTGTTGCTCGTCGTTATGTGATGGCAGCACTCAGGGTGTTTTATAGACCTTTGATTGTGGTGGGAAAAGAAAATATCCCGCAAGATGGACATACTATTTTCACGGCTAACCACCTCAATGCTTTTATGGATGCCTTGACCTTTTTGTTTATTACACCCAAACAGCGTAGTACTACTTTTCTTGCCCGTTCTGACTTGTTTAAGAATCCTTGGGTGGCGCGTGTGTTGCGATTTGCCAAGATTATGCCTGCTTACAGGATGAGAGATGGGATAAGCAATTTGGCTAATAATGCCACCTCGTTTGGACATGCGGAAAAAATCCTTACGGAAGGGAATTATATTGGTATTATGCCTGAGGGTGCGCAGGGAGAACAACGCAGGATGCGACCTTTGGTGAAAGGAGTGTTTAGAATAGCTTTTGCGGCACAAGAGCAATGCAAGCCGGGGGACAGCATTAAAATCTTGCCTGTGGGACTTGATATGGGTGATTTGGTTAAATTTGGGCAACCGTTGATTATTAATATTGGAGCCCCCATAGAGGTGAAGGAATATGTATCTTTGTATCAAGAGAACTCGGCTGTGGCTATCAATAAATTAAGAGATGAGTTGGCGCGCCGACTACACAATCAGACTTTAGACATTGCTTCAGACCTCTATTATGAAGAGATGGAAACACTTGTATATGCATTTGACAAAACGGTATGTGTGGCTCAAGGAATGAGAGGGTCAGCGGTGAATTGTTTCCATGCAAGGCAACAGTTGGCAGAGCGATTGGTGGAGATGGAGCGCACGCAGCCGGAGCGAATGATGAAGTTAGCGGAAAAAGCGAGAGAGTTTAAGCGTTGCTTGAAGCAGATGAATTTGCGTTCGTGGGTAATGGCATCTCAACCATGTACTTGGCAACAAGAATTGTTGCTTATCGTGGCGTTATTGGTGACATTGCCTGTGTTTTTAGTGGGATTGTGTATGAACATTTTGCCTTTTACACTCCCGATTGCCATCAGGAAGGCAACGAAATGTAGTTACGAGGGATTTTATTCCTCCATCCAATTTGGTGGTGCTTTGCTTACATTTCCCCTTTGTTATGCCTTGCAAATGCTGTTGTGTGCTCAATTGCTTCCGCTCACATGGTGGGCTGTTGTGATATTGTTGGTGCTCCATCCTGTGTTTGGAAAGATAGCATTTGAGTGGTGGCGGCTCATGAGAAAAACTGTGGCACTATGTCGTTATACACGCTTGGTTAATGAAAAGGACGAACAGATGCTCACAGCACGCAGGCTCTATAGAGAGATGTGGATTTGTTTAAGGCAATTTATAGAAATCCCCTTAAAAAAATGATATAAACAAATGGATATAAATTTTGCAGATAAACTACAAGGAACTCCGTTTAAACAACTATCACAAGTAGCTGACGAATTAGGCAAGGAGTGTTATGTGATAGGGGGATATGTGCGTGATTTATTGCTTAATCGCTCCTCAAAGGATATTGATGTTGTTGTTGTGGGCAGTGGTATTGAGGTGGCAGAGCGTTTTGCAAAGGTCATTTCCAAGCATGCCCATTTGTCTGTGTTTCGTAATTATGGCACAGCTCAAGTGAAGTGGGGTAAGGACAACGAGGTGGAATTTGTAGGTGCAAGAAAGGAGTCTTATCATCGTGAGTCAAGAAATCCCATTGTGGAGGATGGAACTTTGGAGGATGATCAAAATAGACGTGATTTTACCATCAACGCATTAGCTTTGTGCTTAAATAGTGAGAGATATGGTGAGTTGCTTGACCCATTCAACGGTCTGTGGGATTTAGATAATCAGGTGATTAGAACCCCTCTTGATCCGGACATCACTTTTAGTGATGACCCGCTCAGAATGATGAGAGGAGTGCGTTTTGCCTCTCAGTTAGGTTTTTTCTTAGAGCTTGAGACATTTGAGGCGATAGAACGGAACAAGGAGCGTATTAACATTATTACTCAAGAACGCATAACTGATGAATTGAATAAAATAATGCTTTCGCCCCGTCCTTCAGTGGGATGGAATTTATTAGAAAAATCAGGACTACTGGAGATTATTTTCCCTGAACTAGCTGCGCTCAAGGGAGTGGAAACAGTGGAGGGAAGAGGGCATAAAGATAATTTTGCCCATACGATGACTGTGCTTGATGAGGTGGCCAAACATTCCGACAATCTTTGGTTGCGATGGGGAGCTTTGTTACATGACATAGGAAAACCCCGCAGTAAACGTTATGATAAGCGACTTGGATGGACTTTTCATAATCATAATTTTATGGGAGCAAAGATGTTGCCGGGCATATTTCAGCGCATGAAGCTTCCTTTGGGAGAGCCGATGAAATATGTGAAGAAGTTGATAGACCTGCACATGAGACCTATTGTGTTGAGTGAAGATGAAGTAACTGATTCAGCAGTAAGGCGTTTACTCTTTGAGGCCGGTGATGATATTGATGATTTGATGCTATTGTGTGATGCAGATATTACATCCAAGAATCAAGAAAAAGTAAAACGTTACAGGCAGAATTTCCAATTAGTGAGGGAGAAACTAAAAGCGATAGAGGAAAAAGACCGCATACGCAATTTTCAACCCCCTATTGACGGAACAGAGATTATGCGTATGTTTGGACTGCCCGGATGTAGTTTGGTGGGAGAACTTAAAGCGGCGATTAAGGATGCTATTCTGGATGGAATTATCCCTAATGAGTATGAGGCAGCGAAGGAGTACTTGTTGCAGAAGGCGCGCGAACATCATCTTACTTTAAAAGAAGAGAATAATTAAACATCAAAAAGATACATACACAATATATGGAAAAAGCACTATTAATTGGCCTTATTACCCCCAATCAGCCGGAGGAGCGTACCAATGAATATCTTGACGAATTGGCTTTTTTGGCCGATACATACGGATTGGAGCCTATCAAGCGCTTTGTGCAGCGATTGGATTATCCCAATACGAATACCTATGTGGGAGAAGGTAAGTTGGGAGAAATAAAAAAATATCTCACCGATCATGAAGGCGAGGTGGATGTGGTAGTGTTTGATGATGAGTTATCACCCCGACAGATAAGAAACATCGAGCGTGAGCTCAATGTACAAATCATGGACCGAACTATCCTCATTTTGCACATATTTGCCCAACGGGCGCAGACGTCGTATGCCAAGACACAAGTGGAAATGGCGCAGTTGCAATATATGTTGCCACGCCTCACACGATTGTGGTCACACTTAGACCGACAACGAGGTGGAGGAACTACCAGTAGAGGTATGGGAGAAACGCAGATAGAGGCAGACAAGCGTATCATTAAAAACCGTATTGCCCTCTTGCGAGAAGAATTGAAGAAGATAGACCGACAGATGGCAACCCAACGTCAGAACAGAGGAAAAATGGTGAGAGTGGCACTTGTGGGCTACACCAATGTGGGGAAAAGTACCATGATGAATATGTTGAGTAAGGCAGAGGTATTTGCAGAAAATAAATTGTTTGCCACTTTAGATACCACAGTACGTAAAGTCACAATTGACAATCTTCCTTTCTTGCTGTCTGATACAGTGGGATTTATACGTAAGCTCCCTACTAACTTGATAGAGTCATTTAAGAGTACGCTTGATGAGGTGAGAGAAGCAGATATGTTGGTGCATGTGGTGGATATTTCACATCCTAATTTTGAAGAGCAGTACGAGGTGGTGTGTCAAACCCTTAAGGAGATTGACCCTAAAGAGAAACCTACGATTGTGGTGTTTAACAAAATAGATGCCTTCACATACGTTCAAAAAGAAGCAGACGACCTCTCTCCAATGAAGAGAGAAAACTATAGTTTGGATGATTTGAAGAAGACATGGATGGCTAAGATTCATGATAATTGTCTCTTTATTTCGGCGAGAAAAAGAGAGAATATAGAGGAGCTGAAAAATACGCTGTATGAAAAAGTGAAGACTATTCATATTGAGCGTTATCCATACAATGATTTCTTATTTCAAAAGTGGGAGGAGGTTGAATAATGCGAATAAAGGTTTTGTTTTATTGCTGCGTAATAGTGTGCCTTTTCGTTGCATGTGGAGGTACAGTCAAGGAAAAAGATACTCCTCCTGCTAATTCAGCACCACAAGTACCTGCCTTTAATGCCGATTCTGCTTATGCTTATGTAGAGCAACAAGTGAGTTTTGGTCCTCGTGTTCCTAACACACCGGAGCATGATGCATGTGCCACCTATTTGGCTTCTTCATTAGAACGTATGGGTGCTCACGTGATATGTCAAGAAGCTTCGCTGAAAGCCTTTGATGGAACGGTCTTGCAATCTACAAATATCATTGGTAGTTTTTTCCCAGAAAAGAAACGACGTATATTGCTCTGTGCCCATTGGGATAGTCGTCCGTTTTCGGATGCGGAGAGTAATCCTGAACTATGGCATACGCCCATTGATGGAGCAAATGATGGAGCGAGTGGAGTGGGTGTGTTGTTGGAAATTGCCCGACTCATCCCCTCCATGAGTCTCAATGTGGGAGTAGACATAATTTTCTTTGATGCAGAAGATTATGGGACACCAGAGTTCTATCAAAGTCAGCAAGGTCAAGATACCTGGTGTTTGGGGTCACAATATTGGGCAAAAAATCCACATGTGCCTAACTATAAAGCAGAGTATGGTATTTTATTAGATATGGTGGGTGCGCCAGATGCTCTTTTTACGTATGAATATTTCTCCTACCAGTATGGCGCACACTTGCTTGAAAAGGTGTGGAACATTGCACGCCAATTGGGATATGCCAGATGGTTTGTTCCTACTAAAACTTATCCAATCACTGATGACCACTACTACATCAACACACAGGCTAAGATACCCTGCATTGATATCATACACCACAATCCGCACACATCTCATGGATTTGGAACATTCTGGCACACGCAGGCAGACAATCTTTCAGGAATAGACAAAAACACCCTTGCAGCTGTAGGTAACACCTTGTTGCATGTTCTTGTGTCTGAGTAATCTCCTATTGTTGTGTGAATAAAAAAGACTGACCTTGTTTGGCCAGTCTTTTTTGTGTTATCTTGTTGTTAGAGTTCAAGAAGCACTTTTCCACATTGTCCGGATTTCATTACTTCAAAACCTTTTTCAAAGTCGTCAAACTTGAATCGGTGAGTGATGACCGGGCTTAGGTCTAATCCCGTGATGAGCATTTGTTCCATTTGGTACCATGTTTCCCACATTTCACGTCCGTAGATTCCCTTTAGTGTAAGTGCATTGAAGATGATTTTACTCCATTCTACTTGTGTGGTGTCGGGCAGAATACCGAGTAGGCTTATTTTTGAACCATTGTACATGTTGTCGATCATGCTATTGAATGCAGCAGGTGCGCCTGACATTTCTAATCCTACGTCAAATCCTTGCATGTTGAGTTTTTTACGTGCATCTTCCACAGTTTCTCCTTTGGCGGGGTTAACGGTGATGTCAGCTCCCATCTGTTTGGCTATGTTTAGTCGGTAGTCGCTCACATCAGTAACTACGATGTGTCTTGCTCCTGCAAATCGGCATATGCCTGTTGCTATAGTTCCGATGAGTCCTGCTCCTGTGATGAGTACGTCTTCTCCTAAAAGTGGGAATGAGAGTGCAGTGTGTGTAGCGTTTCCGAATGGGTCCATGATTGCAGCCATGTCATCGGGAATACGGGGATCGAGTTTCACTACGTTTTCTGCCGGGATGCAGAGGTATTCTGCAAATGCACCGTCGCGATTTACTCCTACACCAATAGTGTTTTGGCATACGTGTTTTTTCCCTCTACGACAGTTGCGGCAGTGTCCGCATGCGATGTGTCCTTCGCCTGTGACGCGGTCTCCTATTTGAAGGTTGCGCACACCGGCTCCCATGTCCACAATTTCGCCTACATATTCATGGCCAATTGTCATGGGTGTTTTGAGAGTTTTTTGTGACCATGCATCCCATTTATAGATGTGCAAGTCGGTGCCACAGATAGCTACTTTTTTTACTTTTATGAGTACGTCGTTGACTCCTACTTCGGGTACCGGTACGTCTTCCATCCATAGTCCCTCTTGGGGCAGTTTTTTTACAAGTGCTTTCATGTATGTGTGAGTTTAAAGTCTTAAACGTTGCAAATGTACATTTTTCTGTAGATTGAAGCAATGAAAAGACGGTTTTATTTTAATTCTTTTAACGTTGTTTTTAATTTTTGTTGATGACTTGGTGTGTGAATAGGATGACTTCGTCTATTTCTCGTGGGTCAAACCAGTGTATTTCGTGGTCGGCATTAAACCATGTGAGCTGTCGTTTGGCATAATGTCGGCTGTCTTGTTTTATCATTTGTATGGCTTGCTCAAGTGTCCATTCTCCTGACATGTAGCGGAAAAGTTCTTTATAGCCTACTGTGTTGAGACTATTGATGTGGCGATGTGGGTAGAGTGGTGTTGCTTCATCGAGGAGTCCGTCAGCCATCATTTGATCAACGCGGAGGTTAATGCGTTCATAGAGCTCAGCTCGTGGTCGGTTGAGTCCTATTTTTAGGATGTTGAATGGGCGTTGTTTCTTTTGTCCGGTGCAGAATGAGGAGTAGGGTTTTCCTGTTTGAATGCTGACTTCTAAGGCGTGCAACATGCGTTGGTGATTGTGTTGGTCAACGCGTGAGAAATGTACGGGGTCCACATCGCGAAGGGCTTCCTGCACCCAAGCCAATCCCTTCTCTTCGTATTCTTGTCGGAGACGAAGGCGTAATTCGGGACTTACTGAGGGTATATCGTCCATACCTTTGCAGAGAGCATCTATATACATCATAGACCCACCTACGAGTAATTGAACTGGTTGTATTTTAAATAATTCCTCTAACTTGGCGAGTGCATCTGATTCGTATTGTCCTGCACTATAGGGTGTAAAGATAGATTGTGTGCCGATGAAGTGATGTTTGACGCGTTGTAATTCTTGTTCTGTGGGCGCTGCTGTGCCGATTTTTAATTCGCGGAATATTTGGCGAGAATCAGAAGACACGATATCACAATGTAGTGATTCAGCTAAGCGTAGGCTTAACTCAGTTTTGCCAACACCGGTAGGTCCTAATAGGACAATTAAGGTGGGGGTGTTTATATGTGATGAATTATCTGCCATGTACAATTATAGGGAGTTTCTTTTTAAAACGTTTACCGGTTGTAGGGTGATAAGCTTCTAATATGAGAGCATAAATACCGATTTCAGCATTGCGTCCCTTGATGGTGCTTCCATCCCAAATAAATTCTTCTTCTTCACCAGTCAAGGCATTGTCGGCAACTTGTGCTACCAGTAAGCCTGTGGGGGTGAAGATACGTAAGTTTGCTACATATCCCGCTTCCGGGAATTTGCAATGAATAACACAGATGTCGTCCCAACCATCGCCATCGGGTGAAAAGGTTTCCGGGGAAATATAAACCATCTCTTCTGTAGTTGTGGTGGTGATAGTGAACTGTGAGTTTTGGTAGCCCGGAGTGCCGTAGTGGCATGTACTCGCAGCTGACATCCATGTGGAAGAGAGGTTGGGGGGTAGGTGTGGGTTTATACGTTCCAAGGCTACTCCTTTGTTACCTTTTACTAAGGGATGTTGCCATGAAGGGGTGTAGCTAACAGAGTCGGCTATTACTCCGTTGGGGGAAAGTAAATAAAGTGTGGTTCCTTCGTTATTAAAGTTTTGAGGCCAGCTACATGTGTAAATGCAGGCAGAATCTTCTACTTGGAATTGATTGCGTAGGGCGATATCATCTTCACATAGAGCAGCTACACCGTAAGGCATGATGTAACTATTGTCAGGAAAACGATTACCGCTGTTGAATGAACCATCTTTCTTGCGTGTTGTGAGCCTCCATCCTTGCAGGGAGAGCACTTTGTTGCTAATATTGATTATTTCCCCATATTCTTGTTGGTCAGTCAATGGCTCATACATAATCTCGTTTATGAGAAGATCTTCTATTGTGGCTCTATCTGTATATTCTACAGGTGGCGTGATGGTAGTGTCCACAGGTGGAAGGTCAATTCCTTCACGTCCGACAATATGTAGGTCGTCAAAGTAGAAGGACTTTCCGCGCGTCTTAGTACATGTGTATGCAAGTGCACAATAGGCAGATTGTTTCATTTTGAGATGTTCAATTGAGCCTTCTTCCACTTCTGCTGTTTCCAGGCTTGTGGGTGTGAGTTGCTGTGTGTAGAGCGTCCATATTCCTTTGTGCTGTGTAAGGCGGATACGTACTGTGGTTTTAGTGGCTTCAAACAGCCCTGCACGTCCTTGTATGAGGCAAGTACTTTTTCCATTTTCTTTGTAAAACAAACAAACATTGTCGGGAGTGTTTCCCATGCGCAAATAGTAAGCTTGTTGGGATGTAGCCGGAGATGCTTGGCTCATTGCTACATAAAAAATGGAATAATTGACAGAGGAAGTGCTGTGGTCAAAAGAAACGGTGAGATTCCATTCTGCACTATCAATAGCTGTGCTTGGGGTGGAAATGTAGTGCGTACTTGCTGTATCTATGTTGCTTTGTAGTTTTCCTCCGTTTTCAGGGTTGATGATAAAAGCGGTCGTGTCGCCTTGCCAAGTTGGGTTTTCAGAGAGGTTGCCATCATGAAAATCATCGTCTATTGTAACAAGCACCTCTCCTCTCGTTGTGTGTAGCAACGAAAGAAACAAGATAAGGAGGCAGAAATGTTTCATACTTGTGCTTATTTTCCACGAACCAAGTTCATGAATTCTTCGCGTGTTTTGGCGTGTTCAAAAACACCGGTGAAGTCTGAGGTGGTGGTGATGGAATGTTGTTTTTGCACTCCTCGCATCTGCATGCATAAATGCTGTGCTTCTATGACCACCATTACGCCCAATGGATTCAAGGTTTGTTGAATGCAGTCCTTGATTTGTGTTGTCATGCGTTCTTGCACTTGCATACGACGAGCAAACACTTCCACAACGCGAGCCACCTTGCTCAAGCCTGTAATGCGACCATTGGGGATATAGGCAACATGCGCTTTACCAAAGAATGGGAGCAAATGATGTTCACACATTGAGTAGAAATCAATGTCCTTCACGATGACCATTTGG
>CALGCU010000137.1 GCA_937886455.1 uncultured Bacteroidales bacterium
CGTGGTATGAAAAACTGGCGATGGTTTTCTGCTGAAAGTTCCACTCCAAACCATTGTCCGAAAGTAGGAGAGTCTTTGCGTAAGTCAACAGCCACGTCCCACACTTTTCCTACTGTGACAGACACTAATTTGGCTTGACAGTGTGGGTTGTGTTGGAAATGTAATCCTCTCACCACTCCATAAGAAGATTTTGATTGGTTGTCTTGTACAAAATGGGTGTTAATGCCCGCTGCAATATAACGTTCTTCGTTGTAGGTCTCGCAAAAATACCCACGAGCATCCGTAAATACACGTGGTTCAATTATCAGTAAGTCCTTAATTGGTGTAGTTATTACTTCCATTCTCTTTGAGTTTATTTCTTGTTGTCCACAGCTATGTAGCGCATAGCAGAGTTTACTTCTTTAAGTTTCAATATATTGTCACACAGTATTTTTATCTCTTCGGTGTCATGTACATATACCACAAATCGTCCTGTGAATATGCCGGCGTCAGCCGCAATATGCATCTCACTTATGTTTGTTGAATGTTGTTCAGAAATAACGTGTAACACTTCTATTACCACACCTAATTTATCAATACCCTTCACTTCAATTGTTTCCTTAAAGGTTAGGATTTTATGTGTGTTCCATTGTGTGGCTACAATTCGTTCGCCGAAACTGGTCTTGAGTTTTAGTGCGGTAGGACAATCACGTTTGTGAACAATAACCACATTGGCGTCGTCAATATATCCGAGTGTGTCGTCTCCCGGAATAGGATGACAGCATGTCGCAAGCCGATAGGTTGTGTTAATGTTATTTTCTGATAATATAACCGTGCGTTTCTTGTCGGGCTTGGGCAGCGTATCTGTTGCCGTTTGTGAATTGTCGGATTGAACAAATGGCTTTTTCAGATAACGCATAAAGATGTTGTCCTGTTTTGGCTTAGGGAATAATTTGGGTATATCCTCGTCTATCGGTAATTTTTTGTTGGCTATCTTTAGGTACAACTCCTTAGGTTGGGTCATTTGATAATGGCTCAACAGACGATTAATTTCATAAGCACTGGCTTGTCGACCTATTTTTTCTAATTCCGCTTTCAGGATGTCTTCACCTTCGGCTATCATATTGCGTTCTTCTTTGCGGAAATAAGCGCGCAATCTACTTTTGGCTTTGGCTGTTGTGACAAATTCCAGCCAGTCGGTTTGTGGTGTTTGACGAGGAGAAGACAATATCTCTACTTGATCGCCACTCTCCAAGACATGGCTAAGAGGTACAAGTTTGTGGTTCACTTTTGCGCCAAGACATTTGCTTCCTAAATCAGAGTGGAGCAAATAAGCAAAGTCTAAAGCGGTAGCCCCTTGAGGCAACATTTTAATCTCTCCCTTAGGAGTAAAAACAAATATCTCAGAAGCAAACAGGTTTAACTTGAACGTGTCCATGAAGTCTATGGCATCAGGTTCCGGATTCTTCAATAAATCCTTGATGGTCTTCAACCATTTGTCCAATTCAGAATCGTCATCTTGTTCGCCTGTCTTGTATTTCCAATGAGCAGCCAAACCCTTCTCGGCTATCTCATCCATGCGCTGTGTGCGTATTTGCACCTCTACCCATCTACCATCATTACCCATCACAGTGACATGTAATGCCTCATAGCCGTTGGCTTTGGGTGTGCTGATCCAGTCACGTATTCGTTCAGGGTGCGGTCGATAAATCCCTGTGATGGCAGAATAAATCATCCAACATTGGTCTTTCTCAGCCATACCTTCTTTGGGGGTGAAGATAATGCGCAAAGCCAATATATCATACACTTCCTCAAAACTGATTTGTCGGGTGGACATCTTCTTCCAGATGGAATACTCTGATTTGATACGTGCTTTAAGATCAAATTCATAGCCCATCTCTTTTAGTCTGTTTTTAATAGGAGAAGAGAATTGCTCATAGAAAGCCAGTCGAGCCGACTTGTCTTTTGCGAGTTTCTTTTCAATGTCGGCATATGTTTCCGGATGTTCATATTTGAAACTTAGATTTTCCAATTCGGTCTTGATAGGAAATAAACCTAAGCGGTGAGCCAGTGGGGCATAGATATATTGTGTTTCTCCTGCAATTTTATACTGCTTGGCCGGTGGCATTGAACCCAATGTGCGCATGTTGTGCAGGCGGTCGGCTATTTTGATAAGAATCACACGAATGTCTTCTGACATGGTGAGAAGCAACTTGCGGAAGTTCTCGGCTTGCAAAGATGCTTGTTCAGCAAATACGCCGCCGGATATTTTCGTCAGACCATCCACTATTTGGGCAATCTTCTTGCCAAATAAGCTCTCAATGTCTTCCACAGTGTAGTCGGTGTCTTCCACAACGTCGTGTAGCAGGGCAGAGCAGATGGAAGTAGAACCCAGTCCAATCTCTTTCACCACAATGCGAGCCACAGCAATAGGGTGTAGGATGTAGGGTTCTCCCGAGCGACGTTTGATGCCCTTGTGTGCGGCATTAGCAAAGTTAAATGCCTTAGTGATAATCTCAATTTTTTGGCGGTGGTTGGAGTTTCTGTAGTCTTCCAACAAGGCTTCAAACTCACGTTGAATGATGTCTTCATCAGAGGTGAGTGCCAATGTATCTTTTAGTTCTTCTGACATAATAGTGATTCTTGGCACAAAAGTAAATAAAAAACGGTGAACATCCATACAAGAATGGCGGAAAGTTTTCTTTCCGCCATTCTTGTGTTATTTGTCATGTCATTTGAGTTCGTTTTAATAACCCCATTGCAGGTACACAGCTCCCCAAATAAATCCGGCTCCAAATGCGGTTAAGAGTAGCTTGTCTCCCTTTTTCAATCGGTCTTGATATTCCCACAAACATAATGGTACACTCGCAGCAGATGTATTACCAATGTGTTCAATGTTAATCATGACGCGTTCATGTGGAATGGCAGTTCGCTTCACCACAGCCTCAATGATTCGCAGGTTGGCTTGATGAGGTACGAGCCAATCAATATCAGCCCCTGTGAGGTTGTTGCGTTCTAATATGTCAGCACACACTTGTGACATGTCTGAAACAGCATGTTTAAACACAGCAGAGCCTTCTTGGTAAATGTAGTGCTCTCGGCGTTCTACTGTCTCATGTGAAGCCGGACTTACAGAGCCACCAGACTTCATGTGTAGGTGTTGGTAACCAATACCGTCGGTGTGAATAAGACAATCTACAATGCCTATGCCTTCTTCTGTTGTAGGCTCTATTAGAGCAGCCGCGCCACCATCTCCGAATAAAGGACATGTTT
>CALGCU010000138.1 GCA_937886455.1 uncultured Bacteroidales bacterium
TAATGGACTATGCTTTAAAATTTAACCCTTTTCAGGGTTTTCTTATATTGATGATGATTGTATCTTAATCCTACATTCATCCTATCTAATTCCTATCTGTTTTGTATTTTATTCCTATCTAATGGTCCCGAGGTGGTCCCGAGATGGTCCCGAAGTGATAAGGGTATGGTAACGGAGGGGAGAGAACGCTGGTTTCACTCGTTTTAGGTTAGAGATATACCCACTTCGCCTCATGCCGTTTTGCTTTGCCCTTTGGCGCAATGAGGCACTTAAACCTGCGCTGAGTTACCCCTGTGGCAAGCCACTAATTAAAAGGGTGATGGTGCTTGGAGGGTTAGTTTTGGATTATTGAGGTCGGATGTTTTTTTACCGGGTAGCAATGATAGTTTTTGTTGTTTCTCTTGTGGAATTGTAAAAAAACTTCTATCTTTGCAGTCCGTAAAGATTTGATGGTTCCGTAGCTCAGCTGGATAGAGCAACGCCCTTCTAAGGCGTGGGTCGAGCGTTCGAATCGCTCCGGGATCACAAAAGAGAGAAATCGTGCGATTTCTCTCTTTTGTTTTTTATGTGTTATTTGATGTTGTTGTTTCATCATTTTTGAGTGGAATGATTGTTGGTTGTTTTGCATAGACAATAAGAAAATCTTATCTTTGCTCCATGTAATTATAATATACTTATAGATATGAAAAAATCATTCTTTTTGATGGTAGCAGTGTTGTTGTTGGCTGCATGTAACAAATCTCAAACACAATCCCTTAATGAACGTTATCAAGAGTTAGAGAAAGCAGTGTATAAGGCATTGGAAGAGCTTCCTACTACCGAACAGCGCGATTCGGCTATCGTTGCTTATGTGGATGCGTCATATGCTTTGTTGACAGAGAACTTAAATCAGCCTTATTCAGATACTTTGTTTGTGAAATTGTATCAACTGCTGGATAACGAACAACGTAAGTTTATATTTGAGTCATTGAAGGAGGAATATCTTCAAATGCCTGAAATTCAACAGATGAAATATTATTTTGATGCAGAGCAGGCTACTGTGGTGGGTGCTACGTATCTTGATGTATCCGCAGAAGATGTGAACGGTGCAGTGCATTCGTTGAGTGAATGGGTGGGAAAGACCGATTATCTGTTAGTGGACTTTTGGGCATCATGGTGTGGCCCTTGCAAAAGGCTTATTCCTCATTTGAAAGCTGTGTATGAGCAATATCATCCAGTGGGTAAGCTTGAAATTGTGGGTATCAGTTGTGACCGGGATTCAGCGCAATGGCAGGCAGTTGTGACCAATGAGCAATTAGCGTGGCCTCAATTGGTGGATAAATCAGGTGCAGAAGATGGTCCATACAGCAAGTATGGTGTGGTGAGCATTCCGACTACTCTTTTGATAGATGCTGAGGGTGTGATAGTGATGCGTAATCCGTCAGCAGATGAGTTGGAGTCATTCTTAGGTCAGAGCAAATAGTGTGGATATGTGGAATAGGGTAGGATGGGTATTGGTGAGCATTGTGTTGTTGTGTGTGGGATGTGATATGGAGCAATACAAGCCGCGCTTGGTGCAATATCCCGGCAGGACTTTTGATTATAGTGTGAAATTTGCAGATTTACAAGCGTCTCAAATGGCTGTTGCCAAGGCGAAGGGTTTGAGTGCGCCATTGCAGACTCGCCATTCTGTGGATGGTGTGCGCAAGAGTTTGCGTAAGGTGGAGAGTAATCGTAATTATATAGTAGATGCTTTGACTTATTCTGTTCCTTATCTCACTCCTGCCGCAGCCGCAGAACTTGATTCAATAGGTGAAGAGTTTGCTCATATATTAGAACGCAATGATTTGCCGCATTATCGTTTCTATGTGACCAGTGTGTTACGGACAGAACAAGATGTGGAGAGATTGAGGGCAAGTGGTAATGTTAATGCTTCTCCTAATTCTTGTCATTGTTATGGCACTACATTTGACCTTGCATATACCCGTTTTGAAAAGGCAAGATGGGGTGGAAAATATATGAGTGAAGATAACTTGAAGTTGGTTTTGGGGCAAGTACTTTTGAATCGTCAACGTCGTGGTCGTATATATGTGAAATATGAGAAGAAGCAGTCGTGCTTTCATATCACATGTCGTCTGTGATGTAGAAGTTAAATAAGATAGGTGTGTCATCTGTTGAGTTGAGCGAACATCTGTTGTAACAATACAATTAGGATTTAGAGGAGGGTGGTAAATGCGTAGATTCTCCTCCTCTATTTTCAAGTATGCCAATCATTTTCTTGTTGCCCAATCTCATTATCAGTATGTTGGTGTGATAAAATGCCCATGCTATTTTCTTGGAAGTGCAGGTAAAATGTACTATTTTTGCACCAGACAGAAAAACAAAGATTACCAACTAAAGTGTGCATATTATGAAAAAGATTTTGGCAACAACTATTGTTTTGTTATCGTTCACTTCATGTTTTTTGGTACAAGTGTGCATAGAGAATGATAAGTCCTTTAAGAAAAGTTTAAAGTATCCTCAATATACCCCGGTGACAGTTGCTGAGTTTGCAGATATACTACGTGCAGATAGTTTGCATTATAAACTGGTTTTTTATGGTGGTGTGTGTTGTGGTGGCTCCACATGGACCACATACAACATTTATAAGCCTCTGATGCAACGAGTAGATACAAGCAAACTCCACATGTATTACTTAATTAATAGTACAGCCGGATTGAGGTATTTTCCTAAATATCAAAAACGTATGAATTTTTATCCGGAAAAAGTGTACTACCTTCGCGATTCACTCTATGCGAATCTTAAAAACAGAGAGTGGAACCCCAATAGAACAAAAGATATTATCACTACATTTTATCCTAATGGACATTTGGTTACACCTACCAAGGTGGAATTTATTCCGCAAACATTCATTTCCAATAAGCAAAATCAAGTAAAGATGGTGTATAGAATAAATCATAATTCAAATTCACCTGATTCTGTTGATATAGAAGGTGTACAACCCATGAATATCTATCATTTGCTTGTTACCGGACAATCTCCTGAAAGTGTTGATTATAACACTATTGATACATTGCATTATACGGATGAATATCACCAATACTACTATTACATGAAAGAGTATTGGGCAGAAGTTGACCGTCAAGACTCTGTTAGAAGGGCAAATATGCAAAACGAAACACTTGAACAATAACCCAAGAGAATACATGCTTGAAATCTATACCGGAGAAGATGCCTTCGGAGCCAAATTTGAACTGGAGTAATGGTTAACAGGTGGAAAGCAAACCATTGATGGTGAGATAAATTGTCAGATGAAGAAAGAATTAGTTAATTTGCAATTAAACTTATAAATGACACGCTTTATAAAAAAGTATTTATTTGTATTGATGTTATTGCCCATGATGTGGGTAGGATGCGATGAGCCAACTCCTCAACCATTAGGAGAATTACAATTAACCGGTACATGGGAGTGGACAAAAACCACTTGGGCATCACCGGAAGATCCACTCACTCCGGAAACAGAAGGATATACTCTACACTTAACGCTGACTGAAGATGATAAATGGACCTATTACCATAATTGCGTGGTAGTGGCACGAGGTACGTATAAACAGAAAATGTGGACAGACACCATACAGAATCAGGGAGAATTACCTTATATTGATTTTGTGGATCATATAAGTAATACTTCAACGACTTCTTTCTATGAATTGCATAAACAATCCGACTATGAACATAGTATGACTACCTATCCTGCACCTTATTTGGGAGGTGGAAGAATACTTGTTTGGAAAAAATTGAGTGAAGCCGAGTCAAATAAACTTCTAAAATAAAAACCACATTACACGTCATCTCCATCCGCAATGTTTCAGAGAGAGGCATTGCGGATGAAGTTTTTTTTTGTACATGAGAATGAGAAACGTAAATTAATGTAACATATCGTAATTTATTGTAACGGAAAGCCCCCAATGTAATGAAACGTAACTATACGACTTTGGGATGTTATATATTTGCGCCTGTCAATGTTTAAGCGATTGACAGGCGTTCTTTGATATAATGAGTTTGTTTTGTAAGTGGAGGAGGATGGGTGGTGGGTTGGGGTGTGTTGTGTGATTAGAGCGAGAATGTATATGCGATTCCTACTGCAAGATAGTGATTGTGGGATGTGGTGATGGGCATTTTCAAGATTCCATCCAGTGGTCCTCCTTCTTTGTAGGCATCTATTTCTTTTTCGTTCAGATAGTCATAGATGACGTAAATGTCCAGTGAGTTTTGTGCAGTGAGTTGCCATTCAGTTCCTATTGAAACTCTGTAACGGTTGAAGTAAACATCATTGTAATTCAGAAAGTTGGCATTCATAAACATTGTTTCGCTTGTTGCATTTTCTGTCCATGTTGCTCCATTGAGTAGGAGTCGTGGTTCGAAATAGATGTATGGTTCAAGCGGCAAACGTCTGGATGTGTATGCGGCTTTGAGTCGGCTGCGTAGTACCCATGTTGTTTGTGGTTGTTGGAAGTTGTTAATGTTTTTCGCTTTGTATGTGGCTTGTACTCTTTCTCTAAGTGAGAATTTCCATTGTCCTGGTTTCCACGATAGTGTGAGGTCGAATGTTCCTCTGTGTCGTATATCAACTTTATAGCTCATTTCATTGAGTGCTACTCCTTCGTCTCCCTTGATGTTGATTATTGCAGTGTATGAAAGTCCGGTTTCTAAAAAGGGTAGTATTTTGTAGGATGCTCCTATTTCTGTGTATGAGCAATCCAAGATGTCATAGTCTCCCAGACGAAATTCTTCAGAAGCGAATAGTTTTAGGTTGTTTACCGGTGAATAATCGATGCCTGCTGCGAAACGTAGTCCCCATAATTCAGAGAATGGTGTTGCAGCTTTGAGATGTGTGAATGTGCCAATGAGTAGGCAACAAAGCATGGTGATTTGATGTTTTTTCATATTTTATCCTATAAAATTTTTTTCTTTGAGTAGGGTGTCCACAGTGTTGTTTTCTCCGTGTGGTAGTTTGTATGTGATTTTGATGTATGCCGAGTCTTGCATGAAATTGACCGATCCTACCTCAATGCTTCTGATTTTTACTCCAATGCGTTCTTCTAAGTCGGCTTTTAGTTCTTCTCTTCTTTCCGGCTTGATGAGTTCGATTTTGTCGTAAGTGATGAGTTTTGTTGATGTATGTGTGATTATTTTATCAGATTCAAGAATCCATGTTAATGCGATGATGAGTAGGTTTGCCAGTACTAATTCAGCGTAGGAGATGTTGAGTGCTAATCCATTGATAATGGAGATGGCAATGATGACAAATAGATAGGTCATTTCTCTTACCGGCATTGTTTCAGT
>CALGCU010000139.1 GCA_937886455.1 uncultured Bacteroidales bacterium
CTGTTTATTTTGCAAATAATTCTATAAATACCTCGCTACGCCCCTACTTAGGGCGGCAGTGCGATTAGTACTTGTATGTGAGGGGGGTATGCCTATTTATTTTGCAAATAATTCTATAAATACCTCGCTACGCATCCTACTTAGGGCGACAGTGCGATTAGAACTTGTATGTGAGGGGATATTGGGTTGGTAATTAGGCTTTGATGTCTAATTGGTCTAATACTCTACGTATTTTTTCGTAGGTTGTAATCGTGGTAGGCACCAATGGTAGTCTTAGTTTATTTTCAATAAATCCCATTGCCGCCAACATGCTTTTAACTCCAGCGGGATTACCTTCCACAAAGAGTAACTTAATCAATTCAGTAAACTGATGGTGTATGAGTAAGGCTCGTTGATAATCTCCCGCCAATGCCAGACGTACCATTCTGCTAAATTCACGTGGGAAGGCATTTCCAATAACAGATATGACTCCCACGGCTCCAGCTGTGATTAGAGGGTATGTGATACCATCATCTCCAGAGATAACAGAGAAATGCTCCGGTTTATTTTTAATAATATCATCTATCTGTGTGAAGTTACCCGATGCTTCTTTGATTGCCACGATGTTTTTGAAATCATGTGCCAATCTCAGTGTTGTTTCAGCCTGCATATTTACTCCTGTACGTCCCGGAACATTATATAGCACAATGGGGAGTGGTGAAGCCTTTGATACAGCTTCGTAATGACGATATAGTCCTTCTTGAGATGGTTTGTTGTAATAAGGAGTTACAGATAAGAGTGCATCAATTCCAGTAAACTCGCTATGACGTATTGTCTCTATGAGGTGTTGTGTGTTATTGCCCCCCATTCCCAACACTAATGGTACACGACCTTTAGCTACTGAGACTACAGTTTGTATGACATCCTGTTTTTCTTGTTCTGTGAGTGTAGGTGTTTCTGCTGTTGTTCCTAAAACTACTAAGTAGTCCGTTCCATTGGTAATTTGATATTCAACAAGTCTTTTTAACGCATCAAAATCAATAGCGCCATCCACCTTGAACGGTGTGACCAACGCAACCCCCATACCTCTTAACTCGTTTTGCATAAACTTTCGTTCTATTGATATCTTTTTATTACCTACGTTCAGAGAGGATGTATCATCTCTCATTCACATTTCTTGTGCAAAGATACGTTTTTTTAGAGTGATGTGCTAATAGTTTTTAAGTAAAATAGCATTTGATTGAACAAAAAGTCCAAATTTGGTGTGATAACTGACATATCATTATGTAAATTGGCTTCCGTTCCTATCATAAAATCCGGTTGCAACAATTTCTCAGCTTGTATTCCTACCCTACATTTCGCATCAATATACAACAGCATGTATTGTAAAGGTAGAATGGTGTGTGTAGTTAAATCAAAGATTACATCACAAGTAGTGTTTTTTAGTTGTTGTAGAATTTGTTCTTCGGGTAGATGTAGCAGTGTGAGTTGCTTTTTGTCTAAAATGGTGATTCCCTCCCGACTATACATCATGTTTTTACTTTTTTCCATGAAAGCAAAAGCCTGTACTTGTTTACCATCAGCTTTTAGCTGTTGGATTATGTCATGGTATGCTTTATCTTCTTTTTCACCTTTGCTTTCGAAGAGCACGACCACTTGTTTTATCTGTGCATATGGGACAAACTCCTTTCGTTTTCTGGTGTATTGTTTTACACGTCGCTTAAAATTCCACTTTCTCATAGATTTCTATCCATTCATCGTAGGCAAAGTTAATGCAAACAAGCGAGATATACAAAGTTGCTTCTATATATTTCACAACATGTATATCTCACTTGCTGTTTATCAGTGCAGAAGATGAGTAGTAATTGTTTGAGTTTGTTAACGCAATTTATAGTTGTCACGCATAGATTCAAACAGATGAGGTGTGGCTCTGAGAGCTTTGTCATCAGCCTGTATATCATAATAGGCGTTCGGGTCATATCCATCAGGTAGCGGAGCTTTCCATTCGTACAAATCTTTTATTGCAAAGAAACGCGCCAATCCTTGCACACTCTGTGTTGTGGCATTGACTTTACCCAGCAAAGAATAGCCCGCTATGTGAAATGTTCCAATGAGCACTTTATCTAATAAGTTCAGATTTAGTTTAGGTTCACCTTCCCAACAGTCAATGATGGTTCTTTGAGGAAAATGTGTAGCGAGTAATGCCGTTTCGTCAATAATACCTCCACGTGCAGCGTTTATGATACAAGCATCCTTTTTGAGGAGTGAGAGGAATGTTTCATCACAGATATGATAGGTTTTATCTTCACCTTGTTTTTGCAGTGGTGTGTGGAATGTGATAATATCAGCATGTTTAGCCACTTCTTGGAGTGAGACAAACGCATTATTTCCTTCTTTTCTTGCTCTTGGTGGGTCGCAGCATAGTAGTTTCATGCCCCATTCCCGTGCCATTTGTTCCACTAATTTACCAACATGTCCAACACCTACAATTCCGAGTGTCTTTGTGGTCAGATCCATGTGATAGTGTTTGGCTAAGTGTTGTATAGCCGCCCCAACATATTGTTTGACCGCTGTGGCATTACATCCAGCTGCATTTTGCCATACAATTCCTTGTTGTTCACAGTAGGTGGCATCAATATGGTCGTAGCCAATAGTGGCTGTAGCCACAAATCTTACTTTTGAATTTTTGAGTAATGTTTCGTTGCATTTTGTGCGTGTTCGTACAATGAGTGCGTCCACATCTTTCACTGTTTGAGGATTAATTTCTGCCGGGTCGGCATAAATCACTTCCGCATAAGGTTCGAGAACACCTTCAATGAAAGGAACGTATTTATCAATTATAATCTTCATATCTCAGTTGTATTGTAATCAGGTATAAGGTTAATCTCTATCTCTTCTTAGTTTCACTCCCCATGTGGTTTCTTCTTTCAACAAGATAGGATTCCCTTTGTATTTAATTTGTGAAAATCCATTCGCTGTGACCCATAAGGAATCGGTAGCCCATACTTCAGCATCGGCAGTTCCGCCCACATTAAGTGTAAGCGCCTTAGATGACATTTCGTCAGCATCCAAATCCACAGCCCCTTGCAGACTAATCTCTGCGTTTTGTGCTCTTCCTTCCAGTTCTACTTTTGATGCCCCTGCAACATCCATGTTTAGTTGTTGCACATCCATTGTTAAGTCAATATCAGCAGCTCCCTGAGCCATTACTGTCAAAGTTGGGATTTGCATTATTTCTTGATTTGTGAGTTGACATGCTCCAGCCATTTCCACTCTATCCAAATCAGGCGTAGTGACTAAAATCTCCATCTTTGAGTTCAGTTTATTTCTGACTACAAGTACACTATCTTGCACCGAGAGGCAATTACTTTCCATTGCCGGTCTGACTGCGACTGTTTGCTTTTCGCCTTGTGCCAATATTATTCGCACAGTTCCATCCGCATTGATAGCATTAAATGGTTGCACCTCCATCACTTCATAGGCCATTGAGGAGAAGGGCATCGCCTTATCATCTTCCCAAGCATCCATCTGTAGTGTCATGTCAATCATCTTCTGGCGTAATCCCACTGATGACAGTAGAGCAAATATCAGTGTGCATAGCGCTAATAACCACACCAAACAGAATGAGAGATTAAATTTCTTTCCTGTCCAGCGTCTTTTGGTTAATAAATTGATGCATCCAGCAATGATGATAATCAGCGGACATACACAGAGCAGAATAATAGAGACCTGACACATTTGCACTTGCCATGGTTGTAGCATAGAAAGTAGTCCTGCCCAATCCAAGAACATAGCCGGAAGTGCTCCCATAGTACCAATTCCTGCCCCCAACAATCCCATAGATACTCCCATAAATGCCAAGAACAATGCTCCCAACACCACAATTGCAATCAATCCAAAAAAGCCAACAACTGCGAAAAAGCACACTTTGAGAATTGTTCCTATTATTCTCACTACTTTTCGAGAACCAGATGGTGTTTGAGTTGCCATTTCATTAAAACTCTCTTGAATAGTATTGATTGTTACCGGTTCTCCTTTCATTTCCAACTTTTGTGCGACAGTACGTGCCGGTTCAGCAATAATCCACATGAGAAGATATAGCACAATAGGCCATCCTTGTCCCACAAACATCAATGCGACGAATATTAGTCTGATCCAGACGACGTCCCATCCAAGGAAAGCCGCCAATCCCGCAGCCACACCCCCTAACATGGCGTTATCTACGTCACGGTAAAAACGTCTGCGTGGTTTATTTGCGGTATTCTTGTTGTCCATTGTTCCGTCCATGGCGTAGTCTTTCGGTTCTCCCATTCTTGTCATGATACGTTGTAGGATTTCTGCCGTTGCGATATTAGTGTTCAGTTTTGTGTATTCCTCTGTGATGAGTTCGGCAATTCGTGCTTCTATGTCGGCCATGATTTCATCCTTATCATCAGAAAGGTCTAAACTTGCCCTTACCGCATTGAGATAGTCATGAAGCTGTTGATAAGCATCCTCATCAATGTGAAATACTGTTCCGTTTAAATTTACTGTGAGTGTTTTTTTCATATCAGTTTATTTTTTATTCGTTATTTTTCTCGTGTAATGATTGTATGGTGTTTTGCATTGTCCCCCACTCTTTTTCCAATTCTTGTAGGAGTAATTCACCTTGTGTTGTAATTTTGAAGTATTTTCTTGGCGGTCCTGCCGGCGATTCCTGCCAATAGTATGTCAATATATCAGCATTTTTTAATCTTGATAGTAGCGGATAGAGTGTTCCTTCAACTACCACCAGTTTTGCAGCTTTCAGACATTCCAATATTTCTGTGGCATACATCGGTTCGTATTGGAGAATAAGCAGAATACAATACTCCAATAGGCCTTTTTTCATCTGTGAGCGTAAGTTTTCAATCATAATTCTTTTATTTTTTTGCAAAGATAATGCAATGTTAGATACTTTGCAATACATAGTACTAAACATTAACATTATTTAACATTATCATATACTAATGGTAGGTAGTTTCATAGTTTGTTTTTGGGGTTCGAATTATTCTTCGCAAGGCTTATCCTTTCAGTATCACTACGTTGCGCATCGTCCTTAGTGGTGTCGGGGATGGTGAATAATGTAGATAGAGGAACACCCTCCGTTCCACTCCTTTGCACTGCTCTTCACTTTGCCCTCCGTATGAAGGACATTGTATGTATAGACAGACACTCTACGTTCCATTCCGCTAACGCTACATTTCACTCGTCCATCCCAGGTCGAGAGTGCGATGGATAGAAATATTTTTTTTATTATTGTTGTCCGTTAAAAAAGATATTTATTCCTATCTAGTGGTCCCGAGATGGTCGCGGGGATGATAGGACATTTCAA
>CALGCU010000140.1 GCA_937886455.1 uncultured Bacteroidales bacterium
CAATTATAAGTAAATTAACTGATATACCTGCAGCTAACGCTATTGTTCGTTTTGTAGTTTTTGAAATTAACAATCCAAAAAAATAATTACACACAATTGAGCCTACCATTACAAATACAAATTTAGGCTCTCCATAAGCATAAAAAAGTAAACTAAAAATGCATAAATGACTTTTAAAATAGTGGGAGGGAATATGAATTATAAAATAGATTACTTACTTAGATATATATCTAATGAAGCATATAAAAAAATATGTAATAAATGATATAGAATTTAGAGAAATAATGTATATGGATAAGAATAATGGAAGATTTAAATATGACGCTGTACAAAAAGCACATCTATTCATACAACCTCTTGCAACTTCAATAATAAAAGTGTCTTTAGTGCCTAATTCCACTGCTTTTTTCCATGCTTCCATAGCTTTCGCTTCTTGTTTGTTTTTGAGCATGATGTAGCCGTAATGTTCGTAGTAAGTTACGGGATTTTCTACCTCTTGACAGTTGTTGATGGCGCGTTCAATGTAAAACTTTGCCAAAGAATCATAGCCTTGTAGGTGGAGAATCCATGCGTATGTGTCTAAATAGACCGCATTTTCAGGGTCTTCGTTTATGGTGCGTTGGCTCAGACGTTCTGCTTTTTTGAGGTCTTTACCCTCCAAGGAGAGGAAATAGGCATAGTTGTTAATCAACATCATGTCGTCAGGATAGAGGTCTGTGGCTGCTTCATAGGCGGTTAATGTAGCTTGCAGATCACCGTTGTTGTGGTGTATATTCCCCTTCAATCCCCACAAATGGGCTTTTAGTCTCCATTGTTCAGATGTGCACAGGGAAATAGCTTCTTCACATGCTCTCAGTGCAGCTGCCTCATTGTTGGTCATGTTGTGTGCCACCGCTTCATAGTAAAGGAAGAGCGCCTCTTGTGGCAGGGCGTTGTGTGCTGCTTGTGCTTCTCTGATGATAGATGTGTAGTCATCTTGTTGTGAGTGTAGGGTTAGTATTTCTACCCACACTTCATGGTTTTTAGGATTAACAGCCACAGCATTTTTCCATTGGATGAGTGCACTGTCGAGACGTTGATTTTCTTGTAAAAACAAAGCATACACAATGTACACAGCCTCATCAAAGGGGTAGTGCTCACACAGACCTTTTAGCATGTTTTCCAGTTCGTCTTGCTTGTCGGCAAGATTATTGAGTGAGGACTTGTATTGTCCGTAGATTTCTAACTTTGTGTTCAGGTCAAGGTATTTGCTTTGCAGGGCAGTTAAGATGCGTTCTGTGGCTTTTTGTGGTTCTCCTTGTTGTTTGTGATAGTCAGCTAAGGCAATGTGAACATAGGGATTTTCCGGACTCTTCTCCAGTACATAGAGGTAAGATTCATAGGCTTTTTCCGGCATTTTTTGTCCCATATACAGTTGTCCTCTTAACACTTGATAGCGATATTCTGTAGGAAATTCCTCAATGAGTCGGTCTATCTCGTTCATGGCTTTTTTATTTTTCTTCATTGCCATGTGGAGTTTAAACTTCTCAATGGAGGTCATTTCGCTGATCCCATTGATGGTTTCTATCGTGTTGTAAGTTTTTACAGCTTTTTTATATGCACCTCTTTGTACATGACATAATGCTTTGACCCGAAGTGCTTCTGTGTGAGTAGGGTCGAGTCGGAGGTATGTTTTCACTACTCGTTCTATTTCATTATAATCTTGCTTGTCAGCTAATAGAGAGATGTAGTTTTCTGCATATTGCCATGCGGCGGGGTCGTGTTGAGTGGCAATAGAATAGTATTTGAGTGCAAGGTCTATGCTGTCCATAGATGCATAGATGGCGCCCATTAAGAAGTTGGAAGCAGCGTTGTGGGGTTGCATGCTTAGACAATGTTGCAGTAAGGCAGTTCCCTTGTCTATTTCGCCTGCTTGCAGGGTGCGTTCTGCTTCATAGAAGTAATAATCAAAATTCTGCTGTTGCACAGGTGAGAGATTTTGTGCAAAAGACACACAAGAGAGTAGGTTAATCCACCCTCCAAGCATGATTAGCAAGTATATTTTGTGTGATTGGCGCATGCTGTTTTTTTCTACATACCGGTGTGACCGAATCCTCCGGCACCGCGTTCAGTTTCTCCCAATACTTCCACTTCTTCCCATGTGGGTTGTTCGTGTTTGGCTATCACCATTTGACAGATACGTTCTCCGTCTTCAATCACAAAAGGTTCTTGGGAAAGATTGATGAGTATCACACCTACTTCTCCGCGATAATCAGCGTCTATAGTTCCCGGTGTGTTGAGCACAGTTATCCCTTTTTTCAGAGCCAATCCACTGCGTGGTCTGATTTGTGCTTCATAGCCTTGTGGGAGTTCAAGGAAGAGGCCTGTGGGCACTAATTTGCGTTCCAATGGTTGGAGGGTGATGGGACTGTCAATGTTGGCTCTAATATCCATGCCGGCCGAAAGAGGAGTGGCATAAGATGGAAGCGGATGTTTGGAGCGATTGATTACTTTTATAGTCATATTTTTAGTTTGTTTACAAGTTATGAATTAGGCTGTAAAGTTAGTGTAAACTATTGGTTTGGGCAAATCCAATTCAGCTTCATAGTTTGGGTGTGTGACAAGCATTATGTCAGCCGTAGAAACACCTACTTTTTTCGTTATGCTACTATTGGTATTAGACAGGAAGATGGGGAGGTTTGTGGTAGGATGTCTGATTTCTGATGGGGAATGATGGTTAATTTTTACGAGGTAATAGATATAAAATAATGGAGAAATGTCTTGAGTTGACGTTTCTCCATTATTGTTTAGGTTGGTGTGTTATTTACACCTGTCGTTTTTTAGTGTTGATGACCATGTGTGTGGTTGTGGTCGTGGTTGTGATGTCCGTCACATGCAGCCTTGTGTTGGCATGGTGTGTCGCCAGCCTTTTTTTCTACTGCTTTTTTATCTATTTTAGCAAAGCCTTGTATGAGTTTTTCCACGTTTGTTTTTTGTGGGTTATAGACAATGGTCACAGTTTGTTGTTCAAGGTTTGCGCTGATGTCTCTCACTCCTTTTTCGTAGGACATATATCCAATTACCTTTGTGCGACATCCTTCACAGTCCATTGGCACTGAGAATACCACAGTTTCTTTGGTTGAGTTCTTTTCTTTTTTTGTTTGTGCAAAGCTTTGTGTGAAAATCCCACTTACACATGCCATTAAGGCAATCATTAAAATTCGTGTTTTCATTTCTTTGTTGTATTTAATTTATTCGTATTTTGAGTTTTAACTTTTCCAATCCGTCAATGCCCAACGTGCTCCTACATATACTTTATATCCATGCACGGGTCCCCAAATCATTGTTGCGTCAAAGTTGTCTCCAAATGGGTTGGTGACATCAATGATTGGATTCTTTTGTGTGAAGTTAGTCATGTTTTCTGCTCCTGCATAGATAGACCATGTGCGGAAGTATTTTGTGATTTGAGCATTTAGGATGGTGTATGGTTTGAATGTTTCATTCCATTTTTTTGTTGTGTTACCTTCCGTATCAATGATGTTGTATGAGTCCGGTAGTCTTCCACCTCCATTGAACTGTGCTGTGAAGTCAAATTGCCATTTTTTCAATGGTGTTTGGTAGGAGATAGTTGCCAATCCTTTGAATCGGTTGGTTAATGGTTTTTCTCTCAATACTCCTTGATAGGTGCATTTTACATCGGTGTAGCGATAGGCCAATGTTGCTGTAAAACCTTTGAATATCTCCATTGAAGCTTCCGCTTGTGCGCTAAGTGCATAGGAGCGTCCGTCAAGGTTGTAGAACAATACTTTGTGTGGGTCGGTGTCCATATCTACAACAGTTTGGTTGAGAAAATCAGTGTAGTAACATTCTGCCGACAAGGTTAATTCACGTCCTGCAATGGGTACATATCCTGTAATGCTAAGTCCGTAGTTCCATGCACGTTCCATTTTCAGATTATCAGCAATGACCAATTGTCTGCTACTTGAAAGCAGGTTGTTGTTTTCAGCCAAGACATTAGGCGTTCTATGTCCCATTCCCACTGATGCTCGTAAGTGTAGAAAGTCCCATGGATTGTATTTGATGTTCAAACGTGGGGTGACAAAGGCTCCATAAACTGAATGATAGTCGGCTCTTAATCCACCCAAGAGTATGAGTTTATTATTCCAATTAAAGGTGTATTCTGCAAATATTCCGGGTACGAACTCATTTCTGATAGTGTCGTTGTTGACGTTAGCCAGCAGATGTTCGTTGTAGTGGTCATAGTTAAAACTTAGTCCGGTGCTGAGTTTGTGCATGTCTGTCCAACTTGTTTGGAAAATAGCATTCAGATAGGCATTCCATTGGGTTGCATTGTAGGCTTTGTTTCCATAGACAGACTGTTGGTTGTGAAAAGTGGCATTAGTGATGATTCCAATACTTGTACCACTTTCCGGGTCAAATACATAACCGTTTTTCACAAATAGTTCAGCTCTCCCGGTTTGTATGTCCACCAGGTAGGGATTTTCTATGGTCCGCATTTGTCCACCTTTGCGTGTTTCGTAGAGTCCTCTTGCAAAAATTTGTCCGGTGTAAGCACCTTTTTTGATGTACCAACGGTCGATTAAGTTATATTGTGCCACTCTTGGCATGTCCAAGAATCCATCTTTGTTATGGTCCCATTCCACAAATTCGTCGGAAGCATGCAATAAGAATCCTGTTGAGACATTGGGATTTACCTTAAATGCGGCATTTGCGTTGATTTCGGCACGTGCAGCACTTCTTACAAATACATTGGCTGCTACTTTTTCATCGCTTACCGGTTTTTTATATTCCACGTTGATTTGTCCGGTCAAAGCTTCGTATCCGTTTAACACAGATGAAGTTCCTTTTGACACTTGTATGCTTTCCATCCATGGTCCGGGTATGTAGTTGAGTCCGAATGGTGCAGAAATACCTCTGAAGTTTGGGATGTTTTCAGTCATTATCTGTACATATTGTCCAGATAGTCCCAGTAAGCGTATTTGTTTTGCTCCTGTGGCGGCATCGCTGTATGCCACATCCACTGATGGATTGGTTTCAAAGCTTTCGGCTAAATTACAACAAGCCGCTTTACATAGTTCTTCTCCACTGATGGTTTGTGTGTCAAATACAGAGACACGACTTTTGGTGAGTGATACTTTTCTTGCTGCCACATCTACATTGGAGAGTTGAACAGCACCGCTCATACGAATGGTCAAATCATCTCCATCATGGGCAATTACGGTGTCATTTTTATAGGAGACATAGCTTACTATCAATGTGTCAGTGGTTTCGTCCATAGGAAGTGAGAATCTTCCATCTAAATCGGTGGAAGCACCTTTAGCTGTTCCTTTCCACACTACATTGGCTCCTACAATGGTTTCGCCTTTTTCGTCTACCACTACTCCACGCACATCAGCATGTAGTAAGATACCGGTTGTTAATAAAATGTTTGTTAAGATTAAGCGTATAGTTCTCATTTTTTCTCATTTAATGTTATTAGAAATTCTCTTGATAGGGCATAATTATTTCTTTGCTTGTTTACAAGAGAAAATAAAGTAAAGTGAGCAAAGAGGATGTGTCTCTGCTCCAATGAGAGTTAGCTAAATGATTAGAATACAGTGACGTGAGAGTATAGTTCTCCCGTAGTCTTCAGACGAGATATATGTAATGAGGGGTAAAGTTTGTACCTGAATAGGGAGAGATAGTTGGTCAGGATGTGTTAGTTCTGTCAGGTCTAACCATGGTAGATGTACACAGGAGATGTGAGGCAAGTGTAGGTCAGCCTTTTCCAACATACTATCACTGAGGGTCACTCTCCAGAAGTGACACTCATTGCCGTGATGAATGGGGGCTGTGCAATCTTCTCCATGGTGATGACAACATGCCTCTTTTTTTTCAGTGTGTGAATTATGTAGATTGGAGCATCCTTTTTCTGCCACATGCTCTATGCCTTGCTCTGCACATGCAGCGCAACAGAATGTAACCACATTTGCGCCTATTCCAGCCAAGAGGAAATAGACTATCAAAATGCTACTTACTAAATATGTTGTCCATTGTTTTTTCATTCTTTCATGCATGCTACAATAATCATACCAAATAAAGTTAATGTATTGAATTTTGTTTGTTGTAAGAAAATCATTTTCTTTTGTTTGTATTATCTTCTTTTTGATGCGTGTTTGGGGTGGTGTGGGTGGTATCTTATTCCTATCTAGTTCCTATCTAGTTCCTATCTAGTTCCTATCTAGTTCCTATCTAG
>CALGCU010000141.1 GCA_937886455.1 uncultured Bacteroidales bacterium
TATTTCTCAATGAAATACTTTTCGCTCGGTGTTAAGTTGTTCCAACAATACAATTAAGTGCTTTCTGTGCAAAAAAATGCTTTTTCGCTCACGTTTTATATACCTGTCATAAAATTGTCCATCCCTTTCATTGCCTTGCTCTTCATTATCAGCTCATTAGCAAAATAAAATGTCCACCATGTTTTCTTGGAAGTACAGAAGATATCCACTATTTTTGCCATCAAACAAATGTCAATCACCCAATCATGCAACACCATGCCCTGATTTTATACCGGAGAAGATACCTACAGAGTAAAATTTGAGTTGGAATAACAAATAGTAATAACATTAAAAATTGTGTAGTATGAAAACAATGAAAACTATCATGGTTCTTACCACATTGCTATTGATAGCAACAAGTTGCGAATTGATTATGTCACCTAACCAAACCTCCACAAATGAGTATAGTGGTAGTGTTTGCATCTACTCTCCGCAAGATTCAATTTATGTTAGAACCTACGGTGGAAATATTTCGGCACTGTATAAATATGAATATACAAAAGCACCTTCAAACTATGTCACTACGGCTGGATGGGTATCCTTATCACTAACTGACACATTAAGAAAAAAAAGAGATGAAGAATTGCATTATCTACATATCAAGAAACTATCCAATAATAGTTTAACATATGTAATCGAAGGATATGGCATAAAAATTAATGACCAACGATACTGGTATAAAAGTTGGGAAAATCCCGGGGATACGCTATTTTATACTGACCCGGCAACAGGAAAAAGAGATACAATAGTTAAAAATGTGCAGGCACCCCCTTGTCCAATTCAACAAGTGATTGATAGTTTGTTGGTGCATTATCCGGAGCATGTAAAAGTGATTGATGACATGGAAGGACATCGTATAGGAGACTATGAATTAGTAAAAAGCGAAAATGAACCGCGTATTTATATCAACTTTAATGAAGAACTCCCACATTAAATAACATCTATCTCATAAGCAAGGGAGAAGAGGCTGTCTAATAAGTTTAGTCAGCCTCTTTTTGTAGTGTATCCCCCCAAAAATATATTGCAGCCCGGTAAAAAATATCAGACACCACCAATCCCAAACAAACTAAAAAAAACACTGTCACCATCCAATGACGTAGCGCTGTATTTATAAAATTTATTCACCGCACAAACAAGTATATCTCTCTCACATTCAAGCACTAAACGCACTGTCGCCCTAAGTAGGGGGAC
>CALGCU010000142.1 GCA_937886455.1 uncultured Bacteroidales bacterium
TAATAATCTATAATCTATAATCTATAACCTATAACCTATAACCTATAACCTACGAACTATAAACTTATAACTTACGACCTATACATACCTTATATATAGCACAAGCGGACTGTTGTGTGTCCGCTTGTGTTGTTGTTAGTCGTTATTTTTTCTTTTTCGGAAGAGTCTGAGTGTATATGCTCCTGCGAGGAAGATAAGTGTCCATAGTCCTTCGCCGAGTGGTCCTAATTGGTCTTCCGTATAGGTGGTTCTCGGTGGTGGTGGCAATATGACATCGGTAGTCGGGTGAGCCGGCATAAAGCTTGGTCTTCCCCCACCCCTTCCGGATGATGTCATTGTATTGACACTGGTCATAGCAGCCGTAGGTGCAGTTGCCACTCCTTGTCTTGAAGAGGCTAAAGCCAAAGCCGACATCAATGAAGTTCCTCCTCCCGATGTTGACACTCCTTCTTGCGCACTATTCACTTTCACAGGTGCGGTCGTTGCGCTTCCAGCATTGAAGTAGGATGTAGGCAATGTAGCGGTGGTAGGAGTGACGGCTTTTTTATCCGCTCTCATTTCCTCAGCCACATTTACATTTCCGTATGTTACTTCCGGTAGTTCATTAACTTTTGTCACTTGGTGTCCTCCACCGGCATTAAATGCCGATGTTGGTTTCACAATAGGAGCTTGGATTACAGTTTCCACCGCCATTTGTTCATGGTTCCACTCCTCATTGTTTTTCACTTGGTTGTAAGCGATAGTAGCAACAGTCAAACCTGAGACAGCCGCAGCTGCAATATATACAAACAATTTATTCATAGCTTAAAATATCACTTTAACAGGTTTAACAATAGAGTTTGTTCTAACATTCACGGTGTAAGCACCCGGTATCAGTTTAAGTTGGAAAGAATATCTACCCAAAGCAGGCAAGTGTCCATAAGCGATTCTTCTTCCCGCCGCATCAAATACGGTGTAGTCACCTTCACTATCTGTGAAGTTTTCCACATATAGCATTTCGTCTGCCGCCCATGCTCTTAGTAGTCCTCCATCCGACGTATCCCAATGCGGGTCAGGGCTTGTAGATATAACAAATCTTCTCACTTCCCCTTGTTTACCCACAGAGAATGTATATTCATTTTGCGCGAACATATCCGTGACAGTTCCTGTAGTCATATCATGCAGATAGAGTTGTGTGTAGTGTTCACGCATTTCAGTTGGGTCATAAGAAATGGTGTATTCACTATCTTCTCCTGCGAAGAATCCTATAGATTGGCCATTAATGTCATCCACCGTGTTCACAGCCATAGGTCCATACTTTTCGATAGCGAATAATTGTGGAGTACGTGCATTACCATAAATCTTATCACCATCCCATCCATTATCAAATTCATGACTACATTCATCTTGAATCAACAAGTAGAGATTATCGGCGAATCGTTTGCCTTTCACTGTCATTTTCATCAACGATTGGTTAGGATCCACCTTTTGTTTTCCCGGTTTTTGTGGAGCTCTTGGCACCGGCGGAGTTTCCAAGTCGTCATAGTTGGGTTGCACTACCATGTTCAGATAGTCTATGTCGATTTTTTCTCCACTAATTGTTGCACTTCCATCCCCTATCACTCTCACGAAGAAACCTTGCATAGCAGGAATCCATTTCAGAGCACCATCTCCCAGATTGACATTCAACGGTAATGCCAAGTATTGTCCCGGAGTTTTAGAAGTACCATCTTCCGGAACTACGCTACCCGGAGTTCCTTCACCATACCACTGAGCCCATGTACCGGCATTATAGATATAGATGGTTTTTTGTAAGTTAGTAGAGAAAGCACTCTCCGGTATTTCACTTAGTTTAATCGGAGCCGTATAAGAGTTACCCAACAAGTTGAATCCCGGATATGCTTTTGGATACGTTCTGCTTTGTTCATCCGTACGGTCACCAGAATTATCCCCGGTTACCGGAGTATAAGTAAGCGTATTTATGGTAGGATTACCCACATTGATACGTCCTGTTATGGTGTAGGTAGTAGGATTAGCCTGTGTGAGCGCATAACCCTCAAACGGCATTAGTTGGTCTTCCTCATGTACCACATACCAGTGTGCTTGTGGGTAGTTAGACGCATTAGGCACTTGCTCATCCCATCTGCACACCCATGCTCCCGAGAATGGCGTTACTGCCATTTGCACACCCGTTGTTGGGATAGCCATATAGTGCCACAATGCTTGAGAT
>CALGCU010000143.1 GCA_937886455.1 uncultured Bacteroidales bacterium
CCTACAAAAGCAAGGAAAAAGAAACACATAGAATCTGCACCCTCACCCACTACGGTGGAAACAACTGCACGAAGCGAAAAGTTTCTACCACCTTGAAGTATTTTCATACGACTCATTACATAGGCATTCAGAAAAGAACCTATGAGAAAGGCCATGAAAGAGGCTAATGTAATCCGAAGTGTAGCACCAAGCACAAGGTTAAACTCAGCATTATGTACAAAGTGTACGGATGACGGAAGAGCAATGCTCAACTGAAAGATAGCCACAGCCAGAAAGTTGGCAAAAAATCCCATCCAGATAATAAAGCGGGCTTGTCGATAACCCCACACTTCTGAAATAACATCATTAAGTATATAAGAAAATGGGAAAATTAATAGACCTGCTGTCGCTTCTATTGGACCAATCTGTATGAGTTTTTGTTCTACAATGTTGGCAATAATAAGGCAAACTGCGAAGAGTATGCCACATGACATAAAGACGAGGGATACTTGTTTTTTCATATTACTTGTTTTGTTCTACGGATATTAACCGTTGGCTGGTTTTCAAGCACAGCCGCATGGATTAGTTATTGATTTAGTTGGATTATTCTTCTATTTCTTCATACTCAACATCCTCTGCATCGGTGGAATCAAACTTTTTGCGTTGTTTATCAGGTTGACGAGTGGGTTGAGTGGGTGTGTGGTGTTTCTTGATTTTTAGCCAGGCAAAAATAACTCTTAGTATGGAAGATACCAAGAATCCAACAAATAGCAAGAAACAGAAAAGTAGAAACAACATACAGTTAGTGAAATTATGACATGGATTTAGAATACATTTTGTGCTACTCGCCTAACACTCTGTGTGGCCATGAGGGTGTAGAAATGTATGCTTGGAACACCATGTGCAATGAGTTCTTTCACCTGTTTTATACACCACTCTACTCCTACTTCTGCAGCATCGGCATCGGATGTGCATTTTCTTAGTTCAGCTGCAAACTCTTCCGGTATGTTTGTATGGAAGATTTTAGGAAGCACATTCAATTGGTTGCAAAGTGTGATAGGCTTTATTCCCGGAATAATCGGAACATTTATACCTATTGCACGGCATTTCTCCACAAATTGAAAATAAGCATTGTTGTCAAAAAACATTTGCGTAACAAGATACTCAGCGCCGTTTTCCACCTTTTGTTTAGCCCAATAGAGGTCTGACTCCATATTGGGTGCTTCTTCATGCTTCTCCGGATAACAAGCCATACCGTATGAGAATTTCTCACCTATATCGGTCATGGGTATTCCGGCTGCAAAGAATCCACGATTAAATTCATTAACTTGTTGTTGTAGATCGGTGGCATGAACATTACCCGTTGGAATGTATGTTTTCTCGTGTTTTGCTTTGTCACCTCTCAGCAAGAAAAGGTCGGTGATACCGAGGAATTGTAGGTCAATGAGCACATATTCTGTCTCTTCTCTTGTAAACCCACTGCATAGTATGTGAGGCACTACAGGAATCCCATATTTATGTTGAATGGCAGCTGCCACTGCTACTGTGCCGGGTCTATGTCGCTCTGACACTCGCTCATAGAGACCTTGTGCATTCTCTCTGTAGATAAGTTCGCTCCTATGTGTTGTGATATTGATATATTGCGGGTCAAACTCTCTCAATGCGTCAATAGTTCTAAATACTGACTCAAGCCCCTTGCCTTTAAGGGGAGGCAACAACTCAAATGAGAAGGCTGTTTTTTCCTTGTTTACTATTCTATCGATTACACTCATTTTATCAACTGATTCTTTTTTTTAGAAGCGCAAAGATAAGAAAAAATATCGTTATGGTTACTATTCCTTATTATTGCCGTCCAATAAATAGGAGAACTAAAAGTCATAAATCATTTCATTATATTCATAATGCGTATATGCTCTTATTGGTGTCTGATAAAAAACCTCATTCCTATCTAATGGTAACGGTGTGGTAACGGAGATGATAGGTGTTTTGTTAAAATGTGAAACGCTGTGTGATGACCGATGTGGATTTAACCACTATCATTATAAAGCAAAGTGGATGTGCCATCCATGTGTTGGCACACCCACTTCTTGATCTATAGAAAGAGTTTTTGTGTTTAGTCTTCCTGTTGAGTTGCTTCGTATTCTTTGAGCAACTTATCTTGCACATCTGCAGGCACGAGTTCGTAGCTTGCAAACTTCATTGAGAATGAAGCACGACCACCGGTGAGCGAGCTGAGTGTGGTAGAGTAAGTGCTAAGTTCTTTCAAAGGTATTTTAGCAATAAGTTTTTCAAAACCTTTTTCACTTTGCATACCCATGATGATGGCACGACGTCCTTGTAAATCACTCATAACATCACCCATTTTGTCAGATGGAACAAGCACTTCAAGGTCATATACAGGTTCAAGAATCTTCGGTCCTGCATTCTTGAATGCTTCTGCAAAGGCGTTTCTACCAGCTAAGCGGAATGAGATTTCATTAGAGTCAACCGGGTGCATCTTTCCATCGTAAACGATGACGCGAACGTCGCGAGCATAAGAGCCGGTGAGTGGTCCTTGTTCCATACGGTCCATGAGTCCCTTCATGATAGCCGGAATGAATCTTGCGTCGATTGCACCACCTACAATACTATTGACGAGAACGAGCTTTCCACCCCAATCAAGGGTAACTTCTTGTGTGTCGCGCACGCTGATTTTATATTCTTGTCCGTTGAACTTGAAGGTTTCAGGCGCAGGCATACCATCGTAATAAGGTTCGATGATAAGGTGTACTTCACCGAATTGACCGGCACCACCGGATTGTTTCTTGTGGCGATAGTCAGCACGAGCTGCTTTAGTGATGGTTTCACGATAAGGGATTTTCGGCTCAGAGAACTCAATCATCATCTTATCATTGTTTTCCAATCTCCATTTCAATGTACGCAAGTGGAATTCTCCTTGACCATGTATAATGGTTTGTTTAAGTTCTTTGGATTGTTCCACTACCCAAGTTGGGTCTTCTTCATGCATGCGTGTAAGTATGGTAGAAAGTTTTTCTGCTTCAGCCTCATTTACCGGTCGGATAGCTCTACGGAACTTAGGATCCGGATATTTGATAGAACCAAATTCATAGTCACAATCTTTTGCATTAAGTGTGTTTCCGGTGCGTGTATCTTTAAGTTTTACAGTAGCACCTATATCTCCGGCATAGAGGGTGTCGACCGGAGTGCGCACTTGTCCGGCAGTAGCATATATTTGTGAGAGGCGTTCTTTACTACCTCTTGTTATATTTTGCAAGTCGTCACCCGCATTGAGTGTACCGCTCATCACTTTGAAGTAGTAAACTTCACCAATGTGTGGTTCTACACTTGTTTTGAATACATAAATACTTACGGGACCATTTTCATCAGGTTCGATTTCTCTTGCATCAGTAGTAATAGGTTTATTTACTTTCGTCACTGAAGGAGAGATATTACCAAGGAATTCCATCAGACGACGTACACCCATGTCTTTACCAGCACATACGCAGAACACAGGGAATAAGTCACGTTGAATCAGCCCTTTTCTAATACCCACTCTCATTTCTTCTTCGTCAAGGAATCCTTGTTCGAAGTATTTATCCATGAGTGTTTCGTCATTTTCAGCTGCAGCTTCAAGGAGTATATTATGGAGTTCTTTTGCTTTCTCCATTTCACTCTCAGGTATGTCTGTGATAGTAGGTTCACCGCCTTCAGGTTTCCATGTGTACATTTTCATTTTGAGTACATCAACAAGTGCGTTGAATCCGGGACCTACTTGTATAGGATATTGTATTTGTACAGCCTTTCCACCGTAGATTTCCTTGAGTTGTTCTACGGTTTTTTCATAGTCAGCCTTTTCATGGTCTAATTGATTGAGCAGGAATATAACAGGTTTTTTGTGTTTTTCTGTATATCTAAAATGATTTGGTGTTCCCACTTCTACACCATTTTGTGCATTGACAAGTATAATTGCCGTGTCAGTAACATTAAGAGATGTAACAGTACCACCGATGAAATCGTCAGAACCCGGGCAGTCGATAATGTTTAGTTTTTTGCCAAGCCACTCAATATTTATAACCGTAGAGAAAACAGAATATCCGTATTCTTTTTCTACCGGGAAGTAGTCGGACACGGTGTTTTGATTATCAACAGATCCTCTACGTTTTATCACTCCACTCTCGTAGAGCATAGCTTCTACCAGAGTGGTTTTTCCGGCTCCAGAACTACCCAAAAGGGATATGTTCTTAATTTCGTTAGACTTGTAAGTTTTCATAACTCTTTCAATAATAATAGATTAATATTAATGTGAAAATACTTTTCATTTATTAAGTAAAATCGGTCGCAATGTATAAAATAGTAACGAAACTATCAATAGTAAAATACATGTTATAAAACATATTTTAGGATAGGTATATTTATATCCGTTTTGTGCATTGTGAAGATTAATCAATCATACCTGAGTGACCTACTATTATCCTAACTAAAGTTTGGATGTTCATTGCACTCGTTGTGAAAAATATTCAAGCAAGCTTGATATTTCTCGCTCGTTTGTGGTTTGCACTATCTTTGCCTACGGCCAAGATAGGCTGCACCTCAGCATAAAAAATAAATAA
>CALGCU010000144.1 GCA_937886455.1 uncultured Bacteroidales bacterium
CTGTTTTGTGTTGTATCTTATTGTTTCATAGCCCTAATGGACTATGCTTTAAAATATAACCCTTTCGGGGTATTCTTATATTGATGATGATTGTATCTTAATCTTACTTGTTTAATCGCATTTTTACATAAATTGCTTGGGCTCTGACTGCGGACACGGCACGCCGTGTCCCTACATTTATTAATCGCAATTTTAAATAAGACATACCCCCTCCGGCAATAAATTGCCTCGTCCCCCTACTTAGGGCGACAGTGCGATTAGCACTTGAATATGAGTGAGTTATAGTCTTTTGTTTTGCAAATAAATTCTATGTATACCTCGCTATGTTCCTTGAAGTGGGGACAGGGCTTTTTTAGTTAGTTTTGGAAGGGGAAATATAACCAAATTAATGAATTAAAGAATTAAAGCATAGTAGGCGGACAGGGCGTGCTGTTTACAATATTATATCAACGCACAGGAAGGATGTATCCTTGCTTTGGTACATCCTTCCTTGTAGTTGTTTTTGTGTGTCCGAGTTTAGAATTTTCTGAGTCGGAATACTGCGTATGCCAGTGCCATGATGAGTAATGGTATGATTCCGTCACCGATTGGTAATCTGTCTATTGGATTTCCTTCTTCCACATCCGGTATGCTTGGAGGTGGTGGTGCGACACCTATTCTGTGCATAGCCGGTGCAGCAGAACGTCCGATTGCTTCTTGTCCGATGTTGTTGTACATAGATACAGAGATGAAGTTTCTGTATTCATTAATATTAACAGCACGACGATAGGCGGTAGAATAGACTTCTTTTTCGCTATTAAACTCTGTAATCACAGTTTGTTGTGTCGGTCTATTTTGTTTGCGCATATTTTGGTAGGGCAATGCTTTTTGTCTTACCACTATTGCATTTTGGTGTAAAGTGGGCAGTTCATTCCACTCAGCCCAATCATTGGCAAACACATTAGGAGTGATGATAGCGAGTAATCCGAAAATCAATACTATAATATTCTTTTTCATAACTTATATCCTCCCTTTATTAACGAATTACTTTAACTATTTTACATTCATTTGCAGATTGCAAACGTACTATATAAGCCCCTGTCATCGGCAGGTTGAGTGTGTAGTTCATTTCAGCTGTTTTTTGTTGTTGAATCAATCTACCATCCGGTGTATAGACACTAAGCATGAGAGGTAAGCCCGCTGCATTGCCAATGTGCAATCCATTATCATCGACGACAGCTGTGAGTCCTGTTGTTACCCCACCCTGTGATTCAGGTTTCTTCACGATTTCAAATCGTTCAGCGAGTTGTTCATTCGTTGCATAGAAAGAATAGGTATTACCTGTGCTTATTTCCACCTCATCACCAGTGAGGAGGTCACGTAGTAAGAGAGGAGTTCCGTCATATCTGAATGAGAGTGTGTAGAGTTCATCTTCAGAGCCTTTACGGAACATTAGTCGAGTACCTTCATATTGTGGCAATGCTGCGATAGCCATTTCTCCACCTTCAGTTGCAACAGCCAATTGAGGTACAAAAGAATCACCGAGAATTTTCTTTCCATCATATCCATTGTCATAGCCTAATGAGAAGCTATCGGCTTGCATTATCCACATTTTGTCTGTAGCGAATTCACCTTTGACATCTATGCGCAAAACACTGACATCATCCTTTTGCACTTGTGCTCGACGTGGTGCTCGCATTGGTGTTGTGGTTTGCGTATAATCATCATTAAATACAAGGTCGTTGTACTTCAGGAGCAACGTAGTGTTAGTCGAGGTGAGTACGAAGAATGCTTGCATAGGTGCGATGGTAGCCGGTAGGTCTGCATTTCCCTCTTCGTTTAGAATCTTCACAGCTGCCACCGGCACTGTGGTGTATTGTCCTGCCGGTGCATATTGTGCATCCGCATAATTACCTTTATATCCTTCCCAATCGGCATAGGAGCCTGTGTTGTAGATGTAAACAGTAGCATCAGCTCCTGTTCCGAAGTCTTCAGTTTTCATTTTGTCAATTTGCAGCGGAGCCATCCATGAGTTAGCCACCAAGTTCCATCCTTTGTATTCACTATCTCCGTTAGCTGTGAGTTGGATTACTCTATTCGTAGAAGCATTGAGTTTACCTGTGAATGTATAAGTCTTTGTGTTATCCACATGTGTTATACAGTATCCACGGAAAGGTTGCATATTATCTTCATTTCGTACCCATTCCCAATTAGCTCCGAGTCCGTGTACTTCTTCAGTCCAGCGGCACATCCATGCTAAACGATAGTAATCGATGGCATGTTCCATATCAGAGAATGGTGCGCCTACATATTGCCAAACAGGGTTTTCTTCTCCTGCATCACGTGCTTTAGAGAAGAAGTCCACAGTAGCACGTATATCACCATCGTTACCACCTACAGCCAAAGCACCATTTCCAGTAGCGTCAGCTTTGATGTAAAGGTCAGCAGGTTGTACAGGATACGTAGTGATGAAGTTTTTACCTCTTACTTCCACCATCTTACCCACTACACTCAAACCACCATTCGCATTGATAATCACACTACCATCTTTTGGATTAGTAGGCACTGTAGTAGCATCTTTGCGCAATTTAATCAGTGAGGCATGCGCATTAGGCACATCTACGATACATTTCTTTTCGATACGAACATTGTGATAAGGAGTAGGAATCATATTGTAGGTAGGTCCCCAGTTTTTAGGATTGCTCCACAAGTTGTCACCACTACCGGCAACAATTGTTCCATCATCTTTTTGACCATTGGTGAAGGTCATAGAACAGTCAGCCACATCATCCGCATTCTTTCTCAACAAATAATGTAACATTTGGTTGACAATTTTCTTTCCGTCATCCGTGATAGATTCCATAGAAGTGTAGTTAAGTCCCAGCATAATCATGCGCGCTTTTACTTCCACTTGTCTTTCACAACAGGTAATCAAATCCCCTTTACTACCACCATCAATTGTAGCGATGAACATATAGTCAGGTGCTGTGAGTGGAACAAAGCCTTGCATACCTTTCTCACCCATTGTAGTGAACATTTGCACAATATCTCCAGCTCCCAATCCGATATCAGCAAACACGTCATGAGAAGGACATAGCAGTGTCATTTTATCTTGTTTCACTTCCGGGTCGGTAGGAGTAGAATTGATTTGCCAGTTCGGTTGTTTAGCAAGGAATGTTTCCATAGACAAGATAGGAATGACGTCAAGCAATGTACCTAGTGCATTGATGTAACTTTTACCAGCTTCATCCTCTTCATTCGTATCAGGATAGTCAGTTACCAGTACCAAGTCGAATTGCGAATAGTAAGCACGAATTTTAGCTTCATCAGCCGTAGCATAAGCATTGACAGCCGTGATGTTAAATCCAGAATTAGGATCAGAAGGAACAGGATTGAGCAAATACTTATACAAATCCAAGTTAGTGCTTTGGTCAGAATCAATACCTTGAGTAAATCCACTTTCTCCATTCGTATCAGCAGCATCCTTTGCACCTATAGTTACAAAAGCCAACGTTGGTTTTGTTGTAGCTATCTGACCATGCATATTCAATGAAGAAGTAACCGGAGTAGCCACACATCCATTATTCACATTCAAAGTAAACAGATATTCTTGTGGAGCATTAATATCAAGTACTCCCGACATACGAACAATACCGTCCGTACCCAAAGTATAAACAGCCCCTGTCAATGCAGGAGAAGTAGTCACTGTCCATGAGTCAGCCACCCCTTCAATTTTGAACAATTCAATATCCGGTGCGATACGTCCATCCTTGATATACCATCCTTCAGCAAGAGGAGTGACGGAGAGAGCTTGTTCGACCACTTCTACCGAAGCAGATGTAGTTATACAAGATTTCTCTGCTTCCACATAATAGCGTGCACCTAAGTCCGCTTGAATATCAGCGAATCTATATTGATTTTCAAAGTGAGTTACTTTTGTAGCAATCGGTGTACTTTCCCCTTCTTTGTATAAACGCAATGTGGCACCTTCAACAAAATTAGTAACCACCACATCCACTTCATGAGGATCAGTGCTACAGAAGTCTACGTAGTCAAGAGTAGCGACCGGTATTAATTCAGGGCAATAGTCACCACAATTTTCAACAATGATAGATTTTAGGTAAGATGTATTACCATTTGAACGAGTGATATAGAATACATTTTCATTAAACAAAGGATTCGTGATTGTATAGCTAAGTGTTGCTTCACCTCCAGAACCATCTGTTTTATTCAGTGTAGTTATTTCCGTAGTTCTATCAGAAGCCAGGATTTTAACACCTCTATTAGTACCTCCCACATTAATAGTCACTGTGATTTTAGTACCAGCAGCCAAAGCCACTCTATCACCCAATGTTACTTTAAGATAATCATCATTTGAATTAAATTTCGCTCCATCGTTATTAATATCCATTGTTTTTCCAGTTTCTCTTTCATAGAACACAGTACCTTGTGTGATGGTAGCATGTGTACTATTCAAATAGGTTTGAGAAGTAATAGAACCGCTTGTCAAGAATTCCATTGAGAAACAAGGACCAAAGTTCCATTGCGCATAGAGGGTGGTGTTGCCTATCAATGCTACAGATTGACCATCTGTATATGCAATACCTGTT
>CALGCU010000145.1 GCA_937886455.1 uncultured Bacteroidales bacterium
CCATTACTTTCTCAACTGGTATTTCTAATTCTTCTGCTATCTCTTCTGGACTTGGTTCTCTTCCTAATCTTTGTAATAATAATCTTGATGTACGGATTAATTTATTTATTGTTTCTACCATATGAACTGGTATTCTTATTGTTCTTGCTTGATCTGCTATTGCTCTTGTTATAGCTTGTCTTATCCACCATGTTGCATAAGTACTAAATTTATATCCTTTTGTATAGTCAAATTTTTCTACTGCTTTAATTAATCCCATCGTAGTTCTCCTTTCATTTCTAAATTATCTGAATACTCCACTATAATATCTTTATCAATTTTATTAGCTTTAACAACTGGTGCATCATTTGCTGCAACTGATTCTGTTTCTACTGTTGTAGATGCTGATCCGGTATAAGAACTTCCATTTGGTCTATAATTTGTTGTACTACTAGTATTATCTACAATATAATAATCACCAGTTTTATATTCGAATGGCAATGCTCCGGGATTTGTTTCTGGTAAACCTGTTGCTCCATTCCACAAACTTAAAAATCTACCTCTTGCTTCTAAGTTATCTATTTGGTCTTGAATGTTTGAAGTTACTCCATCCAAATACCCTAACTCTGTAGAAGTTATATCACTTACTGCAACTTTTCCAGAAGCATTAGAAATTACTGACAAAATATATCGACCCACAAATCCAGAACACACACTTGCAAAAACAGATGGATACACGGCAAGATTTGGCAAAATCATCAAAGAAGACAACACTACACTTGATGAAGTAATATGTACTGTATTCAGAGCACCACACTCATTTACAGGAGAAAACTGCGTAGAAATATCTACACATGGATCTATATACATACAACAAGAAACCCTAAGACTACTCATACACGCAGGATGCCGATTGGCAACACCCGGAGAGTTCACACAAAGGGCATTCCTCAACGGAAAAATTGACCTCACACAAGCAGAAGCAATAGCTGACCTCATTGCTGCTCAATCAGCATCTGCACACCAAGTAGCCATCAACCAAATGAGGGGAGGATACAGTCAAAAATTAAAACAACTAAGAGATAAACTTGTACACCTCACTACCCTACTCGAACTTGAATTGGACTTCTCCGAAGAAGATGTTGAATTTGCAGACAGAACACAACTAAAAAATATCGCCTACGACATACAACAACTACTCGAACATCTCACTAATTCATTCGCAACAGGTAATGCCATTAAAAACGGAATACCGGTAGCTATAGTAGGAGAAACAAATGTAGGAAAATCAACACTGCTCAACCTACTCGTAAATGAAGAAAGAGCACTCGTTTCAGACATACACGGGACTACACGTGACTTCATAGAAGACATCGTCACTATAAAAGGTATCACATTCCGCATTATAGACACCGCAGGAATCAGAAATACGACAGATACCATAGAAAACCTCGGAATACAAAGAACATACGAAAAAATAGAACAAGCACAAATCATACTATGGCTCATTGACTGCACCGAAGTCTCAGAACACATTGAATGGTTGGCTGACAGAATTATCAAAAGAGCAGAAAACAAACAACTCATTATCGCGTTCAATAAACTTGACAAAATTACAACAGAAGAACAAAACGTACTGCTACAACTATTTGAGAATTACCCAGCTAAGAAACTATTTATATCAGCTAAAAATAAACATAACACAGATATGCTCTGCCAATACTTAGTAGATGCAGCACAAATACCTAATCTATCTGAGCAAGATGTAATCATCACAAACATGCGTCATTACGAATCCATGCAAGCCGCATTACAAGCCATCAAACTCGCACAATACAACCTCAACAACTCACTACCGTCAGACATCATAGCAGAAGACATCAGAACATGCCTACACCACATCGGCAATATCACCGGCGAAATCACCACCAACGAAATCCTCGGCAACATCTTCTCTAAATTCTGCATCGGAAAATAAGAGCAGTAAGCTCAAATACTACTCAATAACACGGAAACAATAGGAAACAAGATGAACTTGTGAAAGTTATAAATATAATTCAGGTTGTTTACGTTTAGTTTTGTTTCATACAGACATATTTGAAAAATAGTAGATTTGGCACACGTGTGCCAGCGTGTGCCAAATTTCTTACATAAATCGGTCAAGTTT
>CALGCU010000146.1 GCA_937886455.1 uncultured Bacteroidales bacterium
GCAAATTGATGGTATCAGTCAAGCCGGAAGCTGATGAATTAAAGATGGTAGAACAATAGTTCACAAATGTACTGAACACAACTTCAATATCATACACACCAGGCGCATCATACAAATAATTCAGCAATAATGAATCTTCATAAGTCACACCATCTGCCATGTCCCAACTGATTTTATCCACACCTAATATCTCTGACACAAAGTGTACTGTATCACCATAGCACACCTTGATTTGCGACTCTCCCACAGCTGCTGAAAATGGAACACCGTTAATGGTAATACCGTTTTGCACTTTCACAGAAGAACCGGCTGAATAAGCATATCCTTCATTTTCGCCTAATCCATAAGCATAAGCCACAACCCCTTCTCTACTTTCAATGGTATAAGAGTCATTCGGTATCTTCACGCGAGCATAAGAATACTCAGGCATACTCATGATAGGCCAGAACTGCAAAGGTTGCACTCCGGATGTTGATCCTGTTAACACAACAGTAGGAGCATTAGATGTACGGCTCACAATGTTCACATAGTGATCATGAGTCACACCTGTTTCATAAGTAGCAAAGTTCACCTTTTGAATCATTTGCTCAATTGGACTCACCCACACCATAGAAGGACCTCCCACTTTTTCTGTTGTGCCTGTACCTGCATAAGCATGACTACTTACCAAGTATTGATAAACTCCACAAGGACAAGAGGTTTCCAGGAAGAATGCTTCTTGATTATCTGAGCCTGTTGGAATAGCAAATTCATACGTTTCACCCATATTAAGTGTCACTCCCATATCCACACCATCCAACATCAATGTTGTACCATCACTGATAGCCGTCACACGGATTTTATCTTGCCCACGCATCGTACGGGTCAATGCAAAGTTAGTTCCCCAATATGCCACAGGCATGGCTTGTTCGTACAAGTGGTCACCATCACTACCTCCTCCGTATGGAATAGATTCACTCTGGTTACCATTAAACACAGCAATTCGTTTTCCGTCACGAGCACGAACTACTGAACCCGACAAGTCACTACCCAACTTATTTGATTCTGCTTTCACTTGATAACATTGACCTCTATTCAAAGTCACCGTAAACATTTGTCCTGCAGGCTTTCCTTTTTCTGTTTTCCAGGTAGGCGTAATTTCCACCACCGTATTGTCCTCTGTAGCCACAATCAAAAATTCAGGAGCATACTCTTGTTTGCCTGATGAATTAGGATAAGTTTGTATCACATACTCACTCAACAAGGCTGTCGTAGGAAGAATTGCAGCATTGTCAAACACTTTCTCCACATAGTTAGAAGCAAACAATGCCACATCGGCATCAAACTCCAAACGAAGTACTTTGTTCTCCACTACCTCAGAAGAAGTCACATATGCTTCATACCCCAAACCATTGATAGGATTCAAACCGGCAGGAACTGCCATATTGCTTCCCAGCACACCGGCTCCCCCCGGATTCTCTATTGTGATAAGATTACATGCATTCTCCGCTGAAATAGCCAAAGATAATTCCGGTTTTTTTTCATTTTGCATAAAAGCCACCCAGAATTCCTTACCTAAGGTAGATGGAGTCTGTGCAAAAACAGCCACACATGAACCCATTGTCATAAAAAACAGGCTCAAAGCAAGCACATACGAACGAAAACTTTTTCTCATATCTATTAGATTATTGATTGACAATACATTACAAGAACAATTCCTACTTACACGCGGGCATTCATTCTCAGTTACAAAGATAGCTGGTCATTATACCCTATATGTGTATTTTTTGACACTAATAGTGCTACATTTTTTCATTCAACATGACCCTACCTACCACAAAATAGTTCTATTCCCCATAAACAACAAAGACCACCCACTTTATATGGATGGTCTTTGCTCTATTTCCACATCAAACTATTCGTTTGACAAGATTTCAAATTCTACACGACGGTTCTTAGCGCGTCCTTCTTCCGTATCATTAGTTGCCACCGGTTCACGTTCACCCATACCTTCGTATTCGATACGTGAGCGTTCTACACCGCGACCAATAATGTCTTCACGAACAGACTTAGCACGTCCTTCTGATAATTTTTGGTTAGCTGCATCTGAACCTACATTGTCGGTGTGACCGATAATCTTAATACGCAACTTAGGATTATCCACCATCAAGAAGTAGAGGTCTTCCAATGCTTGTTCTGACTCAGGCAAGATTGTAGTCTTAGCTGTAGCAAAGAACAAGTTTTCGATAACAATCTTCTTCTTCTCTTCGATTGGGTTCAAAATCAAGTAAACTGAATCTTTCACGAAGACTACACTGTCTGTATTTGGCAAGTAACCCGGTTTATTGATATAAGCACCATAAGTACCCGGAGTCAACTTGGTAGCAAATGTACCTTCTTCTGTAGTCAAGCCTTCAAACAACACATTGCCTTCTGAATCCAAGAATTGTACTTGCACATCGCTCAAACGACGTTGTGTCTTTCCGTCCACCAACACACCATTCATTACAGGAGGTGGCACAACAATTGGTTGTGGCTTCGGTTTTGGCTGTGGTTTCGGTTTTGGCTGTGGTTTCGGACGACGTTTAGGTTGTTTCTTTGGAATTTCATACAACACTGTAAACTTCGCACCTACAGTTAATGGATTCAAGGCAGCTGAAGCGGCACCTTTTGTTCCCAACTGAGTTGACATAGCCATGTCAGCCGGTTTATTTCCTCCGGTTACATACGCAGGAACATCATTACCTGATGTATTGGCACCGGATGCAATTCTCGCATCTGCATCTGCCAAGTTCTTTGAATAGTTATTGATATTCAACACACCATACTCAAAGTACACACCGGCACGATAATGCAATGATTCTTTAAAGGTTTTTCTGCGAGCACGTCCGCGACGTCCTTCACCGCGTTTCGGCTTCACTGCCAACCATTCATCCAAGTTCACACCAAACTCACCGGCAACTGATAAATTCAAAGTATTAAAGTTGAACTTTTGCGCTCCTTCTTTCCATTTGTAGTTATCTGCCTCATGATTGGGCATTGCACCTAAACCACCTTGTCCGTCTCCAATCAACTCATCATCCACATATTGTCCCAACACCTTTGATTTCATTGTGTAGTTACCAAACAAGTTAACACCCACTTTAGGACCGACAAAGAAATAGTACCTATCAAAGTATGCACCAAACATTACCGGCAAGTTCAAATAAAGCGCATTGCGCGTTTCTGTCATCTTGGTGTAGTCATACTGATAAGACATTGGATAACCCGGATTGATTAACTCACGATTTACTGTGAAATCACCAATGCGGGTAGCCGCATTAAGATAATCAAAACTCAAACCGGTATAGAAACGGAATTTTTGCACTTGTAACTCATAGGTTACATCCAATCCGGTACCTACTCCACCCAACACACCATTCTTGCCGGAATAGAAATTGGTGTCTAAACCGATTTTGTTCATATTATCCAGCATAGCCGAATAACCCAATTTAGCAGACAAGCCCACATAGTGAGTAGGTTTCTGCGCTTGCACAGTCCATAGTGTTCCTACTATCATCAACACTACACTGATTTTCTTCATCAAAAACGTTCTTTTCATGTAATTCGTTTTTTATAATTTGACGCAATGCCATACTATACGTCGGCAAAGCTACATAATTTTCTTTATTTTTCCACAATAAATCTTAATGTTTTTATGTCTTTTATGTCTTCAAACATAATTTTCAAAACATAGACCCCTTTATTTGCCGGTGTTTGGATGGTATTTAGACCTTTTTCTAATGCATGTGTGCTCACACAACGTCCCATTACATCATACACTTGAGCTGCTGCTTTTTGAGCCACCTCTATTGTTGACACACTTCCTTCTTGCAAGTATTTCACATCCAATTCTGGTGTATCTGCTGAAGGATCATCCACAGGAGACACTGGACAAGAACACAATTTCATGCCATTCTTATCGGTCAATTCCACATAATATGTTGAACCTACTTCCAATGGTTGATAAATAAATGTATTTGTTTCGCCCGGCATAACTTGATAGTCTTTATACCATTGATATGCCACAAAGTCAAATCCACCATTGTGAGCCGCATTTTTCACACCCAACACATCATTCCAGCGTTGCGCCAACACATCTTCTGGTTTGTAGTTCACTCGGAAATCAATATCCACCGTGTCATTCATACAGTCATTGTGCAAAATCAAGTCTGCATGATATACTTCTGCCGACTTAGCCGATGCCGGAAGTGGCACTGCCATATAACTACTGCCGGAGTTATCAAATTGTACTTCAATCTCCGCAGGGAATCCGGCATTTTGTGCTTCTGCATCAAATTTCGCATAGACATTATCCACCGCTTGTGGGTCGCCCAAGTGACTATAATACACATTAAATGTCTTCAAGTTAGGGCATACAAACGGAGAAATAGAGTCAATTGTCACTGCCAAATGTTGAGTGTTCACCGGAATAGGAATACTATCTACAGCTGATTCACCGCGACACAAACCGGATGTAGTACGCCACAAGATTACTTGTGCTCTATAAAGGTCTGAATCCGGATATTTATAATCCACTGTATAGGCTTGCACTTCACCCGGAACAGCAGGATATTGAATGGTGTCATTTCCATCACCGAAAATCCATTTCACACTATCCACTGCAGCCGACAAGTCCAACTTGAAGTGTACAGTATCTACACCACAAAGTGTTTTGCCTTCCTCTCCTGCACTGAATATCTCACCATTGATTTCTACAAATGACACCAATGGAACTGTTTTTCCACCCACTGAGTAGGCGTATGCTTCTTTTTCTCCATATCCATAAGCGTGAGCAATAAAACCTTTATTACCCTTCAACACATGTGTTTCCGGTGCATAACTACTACCCACCTTCTTACCATTACCCAACCAGTATTGAACATAAGAATATTCCGGTTTATTGGGCACTGCTTGCCATCCTGTGATAGCACTTCCATCCAGTGTCATGCTACCGGTATTGGATGTTTCTGTTACAATATTCACAAAATGTTCCGGAAGAGTACCCGCATCTGACTCAATCACAGGATAAGACACAAATTGAATTTCTTCGATTTGTTGTTCCAGTGGATTAATCCACACCATTGCGGGGTCACCATTCTGCCATTCATCATTCGCATCTTTTCCATCCTCACGATTACTTACCATATACAGATATACTTGACACGGACATGAAGCCTCGATGTAATGTACTCCGGCATTCTCCACCTTCATTTCATAGGTGCGACTTGCGTTGGATGCAAAATCAAAGGTGTGTACTTCACTTCCATCCACTTTCAGTGTAGTTCCGTCATCCAATGCGGTTACACGAAGAATGTCGTATTTACGTTTCACGCCATTTCTCAACATTGAACCCGTTACCACAAAAGAAGTTCCCCAGTAAGCCGTAGGCATGGCTTGTTCATACAAGTGGTCACGGTCACGTATTTCATGAGGTATATTTGTGTGGGGGTCACCCATAAACACCGCAATCTTCTTTCCGTCACGTGCTTTCACATAACTACCCGTGAGGTCTGAAGCAGTTCCGTCTTTCAATCCTGTCCACACATACCACACTTGTCCTTTTTTCAATGCCGGAGTGTGCAATGTATCCGCTGCTGCCGCACGTTTTTGAGGCATACCGATGGTAATACCACCGCCTCCTCCGCTTCCGGAGCCAGAGCCACCTCCACCTACATCAACACCGCCTCCACTTCCACTTCCGGAAGCTGCTGCATTAGTCAACACGTAATCCACCACTACATCATCCTCGGCAGCAACAATGGCAAAGTGAGTACCTTGAGGTTTATCATCATCATCATGGTCAGATGCCGGATAGGTAGAAATCACATACTCATCCAAGAGTGCTGCAGTAGGCAAGATATTTGCCGCTTCTGTTGATTTAACACGATAGTTAGATGCAAACAAAGAAATCGACGTTGTAGAAGTCACTTGAATAGCCGTATTCGTTGCTTCTCCGGTCACACTGGAGTATGCATCCGTTTTACTCAGTGTATCCATCACTGTAGTGTTAGCCGGTACACTCAAGGTTTTCGTAAATCCTGTGTGAGGATTACTGATAGTCACTTCAGCGGCTTCTTTTGCTGATATAGCCAACGACAACACTGTCGGGTCATCCGCGTCCGCTCTCAAGAACGTCACCCAGAAGTCAGTCCCTTCTGTGGTTTGATTGTCTGTATTGGCAAGCAGAGTGCCATGCCACATCATCAGACAAGCGAGCATTAAAAAAACTTTTTTCATCAAAATAATTATTTTAAGGTTGAATTCTCTTCTTCACGTTTGCGTATGCATACAAAAAGCCACACTACAAAACGTGGCAAAATTACTCCTTATATTTATAGGTAATGTATCACTCTTTAACATATTTTGTAGAATATTTGACACTCCACGCCCCATTTTTCCTCTTCTCTAAGAAAAACAAGGTGCGATTTACCAAGCACTCTACACACTTTTATCACACTCTACACATCTCAATTTATCACATCACACCACCTCTACTCTTGCATATATACATCTTTCCACCTACCTTTGTCTCCGCAAAGGGAACTTCTGTAAATGTGGCACGCTATTTGAATTTGCCACAGTAGAAAAACGTTATCAACTACACAACATAAAAAGGAGGTTATTATGAAAAGGGTTAGATTATCTCAGTTATTATTCGTAAGTAGTGTTTTCTTAATGGGAATGATGAACAGTTGTATTGTGGCAAGTTCTGTTCCTTCTACCACGCACACGCACACCACTTACGTTCCTTCCACCACCTATGTACCCACTACACAAGTGGTCACACAAGTAAGCACTCGTCCGGTTGCTCAACAAAATGTTACAGTAAGTGCTGTTAGTGAAGACATTAGTTACAATCTTGACTTACAAGCCGTAGGTAACATATTTGGTGTTTCTTCATCATTGGAAGATTTTGAAAGACGCATCAATTCCTATGATGCCCAGATATCCAACCTTGACCTCAACCGTGATGGTTATGTTGATTATCTGCGCGTAGTGGAAGTGCAAGAAGGCTTCACCCACTTAGTAGTGTTACAGGCCGTATTAGCTACCAACGTTTATCAAGACGTTGCCACTATTGAAGTGGAACGCTATGGTTCTTCACACACTGTTACCATCATTGGCGATCCATATATCTATGGTACATCTTATGTGCTTCGTCCCACTTACGTGCATGTTCCGGTTATCTACAACGTGTTCTACGGACCAAGCTACCGCGTGTGGCGTTCACCTTACTACTGGGGATACTTCCCTTCTTACTATCGCCATCGCCACTGCGTACACGTGAATGTTTATCATCAACACATTGTAGTGCACAACAAAAACTATCATCACTCTTACCACTACATTGATGACTATCGCCCACGTTACGAAGGCATACGCAACACAGTGTCACGCAACGACTATGCTACCGCACACCCGGAAGAAAGCTTTAGTCGTCGCAACTCAGAGGTGAGAAATGCACGAGGTATTCAAACAGAAAACACACGTCGCACTGCTGTAAAAGCATCAGACACTGTGAGAAAAGAAGCCTCTTCTTCATCATCACGCAGAGTAACAAGTTCAACGACTTCAAAGGTGACCACTACAACAAGTTCTTCATCTTCACGTAGAACAAGTACTACAACCACCCCTGCCACAAGTACCACAAGCAAGAGTGACGCCACTACAAGTTCTTCATCACGCAGAACAACTACAACAAGTAGTACCACTTCTACACCAAAGGTGAGCACTACAACAAGTTCTTCATCTTCACGTAGAACAAGTACTACAACCACCCCTGCCACAAGTACCACAAGCAAGAGTGACGCCACTACAAGTTCTTCATCACGCAGAACAACTACAACAAGTAGTACCACTTCTACACCAAAGGTGAGCACTACAACAAGTTCTTCATCTTCACGTAGAACAAGTACTACAACCACCCCTGCC